>CAYTAW010000378.1:0-3732 GCA_964435675.1 uncultured Bdellovibrionales bacterium | reverse complement strand
AGCACAAGCCGAGCAGGCGTTGAAGACCTATGAAGGCACCGTGCTCCAAGCGGTTCGCGAAGTAGAGGACGCTCGAGTTGCAATAGAAACATTCAGGAGAGAAAACGATATCCGAAATGCTCAGGTAAAAGCCGCAGAGAGCGCAAACTTTCTTTCGAAACGGCGCTATGACGAAGGTGAAACTTCCTATCTAGAAGTCCTGAACACAGAAACATCGCTATTCTCAGCGGCGCTTGCAGCGTCAAACACGCGGCAGCTTTATCTCTCCTCGATTGTGCAGCTTTACAAATCGCTGGGCGGCGGCTGGGAATTGCCGCAGGGTACTGAACCGCAAGCAAAAGAACCTTCGCGAGCGTGGAGTCCGAGGCCGAAGAGGAATCAATAAACTCAATCAGAGGTACCGGTCAACGTCATTGCCAATGCAGTAACGGGTTGGCGTTTACCGGTAGCCGTGATCTAAAAACCATCAATCAATTCAAATCCTTCCACCCGATTTAAATTGACTCCCCCCTTTTCTCCATAGTACCTTTCTGCCCAGAAATACTTCATGTCTACAGGAGAATTACCATGAAGCTCTATTCAAGATTCTTCACCACACTCGTTCTGGTTGCCGTTATTTCAACGCTTACCGCATGTTCGGATCGTAAAAATATTTCACCGCTGCCGACCGTCTCCCCCGAAGCGCGTACAGCTCTCAAGAAACCAATAAATTGCATGAGAGCAGACAGCGATCTGAAAGTTCTTGAGGAAGAAAAGGCTTCTGTCGGTAAGCAGATTCTATCTGGTGTGCGCATGGTATTCCCAATCGCAGCAGTTGCGGGCATTTTGACCGGCGACTATAGCGATCGAGTCCAAGTGGCAACGGGTCAGTATAACGCCGACATTCAGACCAAGATTGATCAGATTAAGGCGGCATGCCATAAGTAAAACAACCGTAGCGGCAGCGCCGCCAAAATCAACGGAATTGAATGTCACCTCTCATTATATCGCTGCTAGTTTTCGCCTGTATCTGGGCGAGCTTCATCGGCGGCACAAGGCTCCGACCGCGAATTCCCGCCGAGCACTTTGATGGCGACGCTAAATTTGTCGTAGACCTCTGTATTGGTATGGTTGCAGCAATGGCGGCGCTCGTGCTGGGACTACTCACCTCGTCGAACAAGACGGCATTTGATCAACAGGACGCCGCGGTGAGGGATATCGCCGCCTATATGCTCGAGCTTGATCAAGCGCTTGCACGATATGGCGAAGACACCCGCCCCATACGCGTAATGATGAAAGAAGCCTTTATAAATCAGATGCGTTTAGTCTGGGATTCGCACAGTAGGTTGACGCTCGGCGCGCGGATTGCAAATACAAAGCCGGTAGCGATCATTGTCGAGGACAAACTGCGTGAATTGACTCCTGCGAATGAAAATCAAAAGGATTTTAAGCAACAGGCGCTCAATGTCCTGCACGAAATTTTAAAGATCCGCTACCACACAATTACCGACTTTAACGGCGATATTCCCCCTGTTTTCTTGGTAGTCATGACATTCTGGCAAGCAGTTCTTTTTTTGTGCTTTGGTGTTTATGCGCCGCGTAACCGCACGATCATTTCCGTCGCGCTTTTATGCGCACTTTCTATTGCAGGCGGAGTATTCGTTGTCCTCGAACTCGGAGATCCATTCAGAGGCCTGATCGTCGTTTCGAGTTCGGCTGTAGACAACGCGCTAAGTAATATGGCGAACTTCGCTCCGCCTGTGGGCGCGAACTAGTTCTTTCGCAACAAAGCGCTCCTCCCCGTTAGCGGATGGAGATCCCCGCACTCGCGATAGCAATTTGACCGCATTAGCGCCGCCGCGCGCTCAACATCCCAAGCGAGAGGTAGAACGACTGCTGAGAGTCATTTGATAATCCGTAGCCGAAGTAAATCGGCACAAGCGGCGTGTCGGCGCCGATAAATACCGAACCGGAAACTAAGCCGGTGCGATCCTCAATTGCTTCAATCTGGCTATGCAGCGCAGAATACTCAAAGCTCCCTCCGATATATCCCCCGAATGGGAGCAGTGCTGAGCCGCCCTCAGCGATGCGCCGATAAACCGCCGTACGGCCAATCCAATAGTTCGACGCAACGAGGGAGTTGGGACGGTATCCAGAAATATCGAAAAATCCGCCGAGCGAATACGACCGCTCAGGAGAAAGATCGGACGAAGAAGCGCCTAACTCTCCATTAAGGAAAATCGTATTCTTGCCCCAGGAGAATGGTTTCGAAGCACTAACTCGCTCCTGATCAAAGGAGGTATTGGCACCGAGACTCTCGCGCGACGCGGAGTGCGTCGCGCTGAGCAAGTATCCTTCTCTCGGGAAGTCGCGATTATCAAGCTGGTCGAGCGCAAACTGCGTCTGCATTTCACCAATATCATAATCGAATTCACCGAGCGTCGGATCGCCGATTGACCGGTCGAGTTTTCCTGGTCCGCGGCGGTACCCAGTCGAAAGCTCTCCATATTTCCCAAAGGAAAAGCCGGCACGCATCGCTGCGATTACTGTTTTTCGCTGATATTCAGCGACAACATCGTCATTCTGGGTAAGGAAGATAGTTTGATTTATAATTTCCGCGCTCGGCGCGATAAAGAATGGAACATCGCTGAAAAGAGGCTGATAGAGCTCTCCAAACAATCTCGGCGAGCGCCCGATTTCAGCCTGCACATCGCCATATCCCCCATTCGGGCTAATATCATTGAAGCGCATGCTTGCGGCGATCGAATAGTTGCTTTCACCGCTGAAATCATCCTGAATCGCGAAGCCGAGACGAACGTATTTTTTCACCCATTCCTTCTCATCGACTTTCACCACTAAACCTTTCTTGCCGTCCTTGTCTTCGACTTCGTAGCCGATCTTTTGATAAAGAATCGACTCATCGTGAACATCCTGCGCCTGCTGCTCAACCGCGATGCGATCTAGCGGTTTGTTCTGGAATTTTTCAAACTTCGCTTCAATATACTCCTTGATTGCGGGGGATGCTCCCTCTACGCGCACATATTCAATGTCAGCTTTATACTCCTCGCCCCTCGTGCGCCTACCGCTCCATTCCTTATACTCCTCCTCGGAAAGGGAATATTGTATGAGCTGCGGCAGCATTTTCCGCGCTGCTTCTTCGCCGAGCGCCATAATCTCTTTCGCATTGCCGAAACTGGTTGCTCCGAAATCTCCGAGCACCGGTTTGATTAAAATATCTTGCGTACGCAGCATCTTTAAGCGCTGCGTAGTCGTCGCCTCGAGCAGCAAGTCGAGAATCTGTCCGGTCATCGCGAGAGGGTTGTCGAGCTTGTCGCGCGTGCGGAATTTAAAATCGAACTGTACGGCAATTAATACTTCCGATCCCATATCAAGAGCAACGTCGACCGGAAAGTTATCGGTGATGCCGCCGTCAACCAGCAGCCGCCCCTCAAACTCGACAGGAGAGAAAAATCCGGGCACCGCCATGCTGGCGCGCGCTGCGGTCGCCAAACTCCCATGATCCAAGATCACCATCTCACCCGTCTCAATATCAGCGGCTACCGCGCGATATGGAATTGGCAATTTGTCGAACGAAGTAGATGGCGGAATTTTGGCGAAGAGACGCTGGAATAAAGGCTCTACACGCTGACCTTGCACCATCGCATTAGGAACGATCAACGAACCATCCTCGAACCCGAACTTGGTATCACCGAATATCTCGCGGTCCCGCCCCGATTTCTGGCGGTACGCGAG
>CAYTAW010000377.1:0-3739 GCA_964435675.1 uncultured Bdellovibrionales bacterium | reverse complement strand
ATTAAAGAAGGTCTAATCAGAGTTCCTTGGCAAGCCCCGCATTCAGCATACGGCAGCCAGCCACCTTACATTACTGGCGAAGATCATCAAACTCAAAATCAGAAGGGATATCCATCCGAAACAGATCATCCCGTATCTTCGGATTAATCTGCCTTTGCGTTGCTTCACAATTCAACGCAGCATCTTGACGCGGAAAAGTAATTGCGAACTTCGAAGGAAGTGCGTCCTTATCGAAACTGTAGCCAATCGAAAAAACTTCTCCCCCTTCACGCGGATCAAAATAATGCACTTCTTGAATTTGCCCGGCCCCATTTACTCGCGCAAAAAAATGAGTTCCGTATGTCTCTGCACCCCCCGGGGCCGCACCATCACGACGGATTTCCATTACCTGATTGAGGAGATCGGCATTTAGCACGCCACCGATGAGCGCACCGGCATCCTTCTCGTTAACGGGTATATCTAAACCAAATAATTCAGCAAACGCCTCACCGCCTGGAGCCGCTATTACAGCTCTCTTTTCGGCTTGCACAACGACGGTCGTCTGCTTGGTGTCGCTTACCAAAGCCGCAAGCGAATAAAATCCCGTGGTCGGAAGCTGCTCTATGCGCAACTCACCGCTTGATTTTGCGACAAAGGCGTAGCGCGAAAGATAGCGATCATCATCGTGAATCAATTCACAGCGCGCCAACATGCGCATCGACTGGAACCTTTCTGCGCGCTCACGCAGTGACAGCGAAACGCGGGCGCATTCGTCGCCGCGCAAAATCTCGCCTGAGCGCTTATAATCCTCGATTTTCAATGTATGCGAACAAGCGCCGAGCACGAGAACGCACAAAAGAATAACTATATGAAAATGCTGTGCAATTTTCATAGGTGTGGCACTAGCCGGCGCTATTTAGCTGAAAGCTCATCAAGCTTTTTACGCACGCGCTTTTCGACCTCTTTCTCTTCACTTCTGCTGGAAAACTTTCCCTTATCAAGAAGTTCTTTATAGGTCTCGGCGGCATGCACTGTATCTCCGACTTTTGCCAGCGCATCACCGTAGTGCTCAAGCAGTACCGGATCGTGATCGATGAGCTGCACCGCGTCCGCTAAAACTTGCACCGAATCGGCGAAACGCCCCTGCTGAAAATAGATCCAACCGAGCGTATCGAGATAATAACCGTCTCGCGGCTTGATCTGCAGCGCTTCGGTAACTAGCTTGAGCGCGCGATCGAGCTGTTTTCCCTGCTCAGAGAGGCCATAGGCCACATAGTTCAGCGCGTCGCTGTTGCGCGGATTAATCGCCAGCACCTGCTCCATAGTTGCGAGAGCCTCTTCCGGTTCGTCGAGATCATCGAGTATTAAACCAAGACTAAAAAGAAATGATTCATTCTTGGGATCATCATCAAGCGCATCACGAAGAAGACCTTCGGCTTCCGAGAACTTTTTTTGATCGCGCAGAATCAAGATAAGATACGAAAATGAAGTCTTATCGCCGAGCTTGCGATCAAAGAGATAACGCAGCTGCTCTTCCGCTTCCTCGAATTCCCTTCCCTGCCGCAGCAAAAAAGCCGCATAGGATCGCGCCTTCAGCACCAGCCCATCGTCCGTTTCAATCTTCTTCAACTCATCAATCGCTTCGCGCTGACGGCCGGTACCTGAATAAACCGTTGCCAAATAGTATCTCGCCTGCTCATGGTCAGGGCGTTTCGCAAGCACCAGCGACAGCTCTCGCTCGGCCTCGTTCAAATTCTGCCGCTCGATTTGAATCAACGCAATCTTGTACCGAGTTTCGGTCGCATCCGCCCCCTCCAGCCCCTCAAGCGCCGTGAGCTGCGCCAACGCATCATCGAGTTTGTTTTCGTCCAGCAGAAGGTGCCCCATTACCTTGCGCGCCGTCTGATTCTCAGGATTTTTTTCGATAATCGACTGGCATAAGTCGCGCGCCTTGTCGCGCTTTTTTTCCTTCAAATAGATGCGCACTTGAGCGAGCGCCAAGCTGACATTTGACGGGTCGAGCCTGCGCGCCTGTTCGAGACTTTTCTCCGACTGCGCTAAATCACCCCGGTTTTCGTAGGCCTGAGCCAAATAGAAATGGGAGAAACTCTCCTTCGGCGCGCGCTGCACAAGCGTCTTTAATATTTCGAAGCTCTTCTTCTCCTCGTGCCGTCGGCCATAGAGCGCCGAAAGGAACACGTACGCGTCAAATGTATCGGGCTTTTCTTTGATAATACTCAGATAGACCGGCTCCGCCTCATCTATTCGACCGAGAGACTCTAGAATTCCCGCTTTGAGCAAAAGATTGTAGGTCAGGTGCGGATCGAGGGCGATCGCTTGATTACACTCTTCAAGTGCGGTCTCCAGATTCCCCTGCTTCAGATGCAGCTCGGCAAGCTTGGTATGAATGAGCGGCGCCGGAATATCGGTAAGATGGCTGGCACGGCTGAAGTTATTAATCGCCCCCTTGTAATCTTCATTAATGTAGGAGAGCTGTCCCATCAAAAAGTAGTGCAGAGTTTCTGAGCGGCGCTGAATATCGGGATCCGAAACGACCTTGCCCGAAGTCTTGGCATCGGGATCGACCGGCGTCGGATCGACGAGCTGCCCCTGACGAGCACATCCCGCTGAAGCGAGAGCAAGTAATAGCGCGAGCGAAAAGCGTGCTCGACAAATCTTTGAGTTATTCCTCGAACGATTCATTGTTGCAGTATTGATTAGTTGTTTAGAAACGAAAAGATGCGACCGTTTAACCCGCTTCTCCAGCCAAAACCGAGCCGGGCACTCAGGACAAACCGGGTGAGTCGATGACTGTCACAACTCATAAAATAGGTGGTTCGCCCGCAAGGACTCGAACCTCGATTTTCAGGGTCAGAACCTGACGTGCTACCATTGCACCACGGGCGAATATAGTGACTGCATCTGACATTCATTTACGCCAACGATACGACATTAAACACAAATAATTCAATAAGTTAATTATTTGTGTTTGCCGTCTGGCACATTAGGCGCAAGTCCGTCCATGGTAGCGGGTATTGAAGCTCGTATCAACCCCACCCGTGTTTGCGCGTACCACTATCTCTGCTATGCTCGCCCCTCCACTATGCGGCCCCATCGTCTAGTGGCCTAGGACGCTGGCCTCTCACGCCGGAAACACGGGTTCGAGTCCCGTTGGGGTCATTCTTAAAGATACGCCACCGCGTATTTCCAAAAATGACCCTGGCTGCATGCCATCTGCGGAGACCTACCACGATCAGCTTTTGTAGAAAGTCTCCGGCTGGCCTTCAGGTGTCGTCTTCCAACGCCGATGAAACCAAAACCATTCCCCTGGATTAGCGAGAATCATCTTTTCATATTCGACGGTGACCCGTTCGGTAATAATTTGAATTTTATCGTCGGCTGACATCACTTGATTTGCGTAGACATCGCGACAATCAACTTCTACCGCATTAATTCGATACCGATCATTGCCGAGATATGCGATTGAAGCGACCACTACGGGCGCTTGCTCTTTGATGCCAGCGATACCAATCAGCTTGGTAGTTGCTGCGGGTCGACCGAAGAAAGGGACAAAAACGGCGTGGTTACGCTTTATATTTTGATCGAAAAGTACACCGACATCCCTGCCTCGCGCGATTTCGGCGAGAACTTCCTTGACCGCGCCGCGCCGATCAATGGCCCGGTTGCCGCGCATCTCGCGCTTACTGCGCCACCAGCGATTTACTCGCGGCAGCTCAAAACTTCGCACCACAAAACTTAT
>CAYTAW010000376.1:0-3740 GCA_964435675.1 uncultured Bdellovibrionales bacterium | reverse complement strand
ATGTAGCCGCCTTTCGAGCCGGTTTTGTTATCGCCCGTTCCGAAAACGAAGCTGTCACCGAGAACTCCAATGGTAATCTCTTGGTCGCAATTATAATCGATGAGCCCATTTATGGTGGGGCAGGCGGCGACGTTGGATGGAAGGCAAGAGGCTGCGGATATCAGAAAAACGGTTGCAAATCGTTTTAATAGAGCGTTCATGGCAGGGAAGGTATCATTTTGGCAAAATGTCTGTCTATATGTCGCCCCGAGAGGCTTTTCTTGAGCGCGCCATATAGGGCCGCCGACTAGCCCCCTGTTAGGTTCGGTTCAACAGGTTGTTGGTTGGCGGAAGGTCTAAATGTGAACCTTTTTAGCCATTAGCTAACATGCGTATGTCGCTGTCGAAATTTTACGCGGGCGAGTTTTTTCAATTCTGCATTTCGACCTTTTCCACGTCAGTTTGGAAACCCTGAGGCCGCCCGTATTGGATAATTTATTGCGTTACTATATCTCGTATCTGATACTTACGCGTACGATGTTAACGCCTTGGCTTCTTTTTGGGGTGGAGTATGCAGAAGTCTGCTTGCTGCAAATCTGAGAAAGTTCTTTCAGCGGGCGTTGTCAATGAAACAGACTTTATGCGTAACGACACGGTGTGCCCGTTGCAAACTAAGCGCATCGAATGGGATCGTTTATGAGGATAATTGTTTGGATCACCCTTGTTCTCGCGGTTGCCGCTTATATTTGCGGGCCGCTCGACGATCCCGATCTCTGGTGGCATATCACCATTGGGCGCTGGATATGGGCGCATGGCGCGGTTCCTCACGTTGATTATTGGACGCATTTCGGTCAAGGGCAGCCATGGCGCGCCTATTCCTGGAGCATTGAAGTTATTTTTGCGCTCGTCGAGCGAAGTTTTGGGCTAGGCGGCCTGATGATCTTAAAGATCGCTATGACCGCGATGCTCGCGCTTTCGGCTCAGTATGTATTCGTCAAAATCAGCCGCTCACTCGGATTTGGTTCGTTGCTGGCAGTTCTTTATACGGTTTCGTGCTTCAATCATATAACCCTACGTCCGCAAACCTTCATCTGGATGCTCTTTATTTGGGTACTCTATTGGGCCGAGCGCATCAGCGTTTCAGGCGTCAGTAGGCCACGGCTGTTAGCGCTTGGCGCGCTCATGTGCCTCTGGGCGAATATCCATATCTCCGCAGTTCTTGGGCTGTCTCTGATCTTTTTCTGGATTCTGAAGCCAGGCCGGTTGCGCGACGCTCTCAGCGCGACAGTGGCGGGTTTTGCCGGCACGATCTTTACCCCTTATTTTGGTGGCGAATGGCTAACCTTTTTTAGCACCAGTTCGCATCCCTTCAGTTTTTCGGCGATCTCCGAATTCCAGCCAGCGACGATACTGCAGTATTCGACGGCATTCCCGTTGATTTTGGTCGTTACGCTCGTTTCCTCCCTCGTAGCGCGCGCGCCGAGCCCACCAATTCCAAGATGGTTCCTTAGTGGAGCGTTCCTAATTGGCGGATTGGCTATATTGAAGTTCGAGCCATTTGCGATGGTAATTCTCTCTGGCCTCTGCGCGTCAATCTGGGCTGATACGGCAGATAAAAAGTCGCTTGCGCTGTTCGAAGGAGTCGAGCGGCTGATTGCGCTGATTGAGCGGATCCCCCGTGAAGGCCTAAGTTTTGTATTTTTATCGCTCGCGGTCGTTTACTTGCGCGGCCCATTAAATAATCCGCTCAATGACGATGTGACGCCGGTTTCTGCGCTAGACTTTATCGAAAAGCACGACCTGCCCTTTCCGCTGCTTAATCCCTTTGGGCAGGGGGGCTATGTTATGTACCGCTTTAGTAACCCCTCCGGTGAAGTGGCGCATCTTCCCAGCATCGATGGACGAACGAATTTGATTTCTGCCGACCTCTGGAAAATGCACGGAGAGACCTTGCAGGGCGTTTACGGCTGGGAGAAATACATCGAGGCCGTTCAACCTAAAACGATTTTGTGGAAGACCGAGAGTCCGCTTACCTCGATTCTTCGCAATAACTCTCAGTGGTGCCATGTGTTCCTTGCTGGAGATTACAAGCAGGGATTCGCCATCTTCCTTGCTCATGAAGAGTTCGAGAAAAGGCGCGCTGAGCTTAAGGCGGACAACTGCTGAAAATAGCTAGACTTCTATTCTTTTTTTAACGTCGTATTAAAATCACCTCGTATGTGGTTTAGATCGTGGCATGGCGCTTATCATGTATAACTTATTCAAATTATTGAATATTACCGTTTATGTCACCTCTTTAAGCTTTACATTCACTATTGTAGTGCTTATCTGGTTGAATAAATGCTCGAAGCATTATAGAAATATCAACGTTCCGGTTTGTTTTTAAGGAGATATAATCATGAATCGACTAAGTGATAGTGTCGTAAAGGTTGCCTTGATGTCGGCGTTTGTAGTTACGGTTAATGTTGGAACTGCCCAAGCTGACGGTCGTGATGACCTGTACTTCCAGCAGGGTAAGCAGCGTTATTTTAACCAGCAACAAAACGCTCGCACATTCGGTATGGCTGGCAGCTCACTGCAGACATCGCAAGATAGCTCGGCCGTAGTAAGCAACCCAGCAGGTCTTGGCTTTATGCAACGTGGAGACGCGTCTGTAACCTATAGCCGCGACACGATCTCGGGCAATGAGAATGCAACCTATGACCGCGTAGAGCAGAAAGAGAATGCCGGCCAAGTTCTTATGGCAGCTCCTCTTGGACCTTACGCCGACGATCTTCCTGAATATGGAAATTTCGGACTTGGCTGGTCGGGCTACGATGGCGACGTCGATGACGATCCGTTCAATGCTGAGACTGATGGTTACCGTTTGACCCTCGCATACGCTAAGGCGATCTCGGCAACAACCAGCATCGGTTACAGCCTTGCCTACTTCAATGACGAGTACAGCAATGATCTCTATGACTATTCGATGACCAATGGATTCCGTAACACGATCGGTATCCAGAATAAGGTTTCGGATACGTTGATGATTGGCGCATCGGCTTTCTGGGGATTCGGCAAGCATGATATCGACCTTGCTAGCACTGGTGATGCAGGCGAATCGGATAACGATGAATTCGGTCTCTCGCTTGGTGCGGGAATCCAAGCTGCTGAGGGCACCTTGATTTCGACCGGGTTGGATTACGAGTACTACGATAGCAAGGGCGACCTTAAATCGGGCAATAATCCTTCCGTTGTATACGGTGGAGATGAGAAAGCGCATGTCCTTAACGCTCGCGTCGGTGTTGAGCAAGTTGTTACTGACAACTTCAAGCTTCGCGGTGGTTACATGTACGGTGGTAATCTTTCGTATGACTACGAAGATCGCGCTGAACTTCGCAACCTTGATGGCAACAGCGCTAAGTTCAACGGCTGGTCGGCTGGTGCGGGACTCTCGCTTCCAATCGGTAAAGAGTATTACGTTGAAGCTATTAACGTTGACTACGGTGTTCAGTATCGTCCTCTTGGACATAATGACTGGCAGCATGTGGTAACGGTTTCGGCTCCGTTTAGTCCTTGTGACTAATTTCCACCTTCGCCCCTGACGGGGGCTACGGCGGATAAGCCAATAAAGCCCGCACAGGAAACTGTGCGGGCTTTTTCTTTTGGAATTACTGGTACTCGTTCATAGTTCATATATGCTCGTCGCAGCCTTAAATACCGGGGACGGTTGCTTAGCGGGGTCACGCTATAAAGTGACGACGAGTTAACTTCTCTAATTT
>CAYTAW010000375.1:0-3745 GCA_964435675.1 uncultured Bdellovibrionales bacterium | reverse complement strand
GATAAACGGTTAGGAAGCGAGTTTTCCCTTCACGGAAAAGCTAACCTCGAATTCGTCATATATCAGCTTATCCCCTAATCCCTGGAAAAATTTTCCAGAACCATACCGGATATCCCACTTTGTACGATCAAGGTGCACCGCGCCTGAGGCTTCAGCGGAATTACCGCTAATAACCACTTTTGCCGGAAAATCGACCGCTTGAGTCAGGCCCTTTATAGTCAATTCACCGTGAACTTGAGTGTTCTCGCCATTCGCTCCAACCGTATCGAGCTTCGAGGCGCTCTTGATTTTAAATGTCACCAACGGAAACTGCTCAACCGAAAAAAAGTCCGGAGATTTCAAGTGACCAACGAGCTTTGCGTTATTTTTTGGATCTTCAATGTCTTTGACGACTACCTGTCCGATATCTACCTGAAATTCGCCCGACTGCAGAGCTCCATCTGCAAGCGTCACGTGACCGTCTTTAATCGCAACAGTCCCACTATGCGATCCCGTCACTTTACGGCCAACCCAGCTTACCGAACTCGCCGCAGAATCGATTATCACATTCTGCGGACCTTCAGCCACCAGGGTCAACGGCGCTACCGCTACTACGGCGTGCAATAAAAATCCTCGAATAAATTTTTTAATCATACGAATGCCTCTAAAAATACACTTTAGCGACGAGCCTAACGCACTAACCGAAAGGGCGCTAGTTCGCTCATAAAGGTTAAAAAACACCGAAATCAGCTGGTGTCTGCGTTCGTGCAAAGCCTTAGGGAATGGTTTATACTGCTGCCATGAGGATTATTTTTTTCCTTGTGCTGCTTTTCGTTATCGGCTGTTCCTCCAGAGCTCCGATTCCCCCCGGCACAGTCCCGCAGCAAATCACTGTCTCAGCCGCAGACGAACAATACGGGCACGATGTTCTAAGCGCTCTGACAGAACAATTTCCCCTTGATACAAGCGACGAACGCATTAATCGTGTCCGTGATATCGCGGATCGATTGGCGATAGCTTCTGGGAACGATCAGAACCCGTGGCACGTGCACGTACTCAAAGACGACTCGGTAAAGAACGCGGCGGCAACGCGCGGCAATTATTTGTTCGTTTGGAGCGGAATGTTCAACACGATTCGCGACGATACCGAACTGGCGACGATAATATCGCATGAGATGGGACACGTTCTCGCAAATCACACGGCCGCCACGCCAGAAGAAGAGGCGGCCGCGATTCTCTCGGGAGTTGTCGGCATGGCCGCAAGTGGCGTGCTTTCAGCGCGCGGATACGGAGGATTGAGCGATCTTGCGCAAGTGCTCGTTGAAAACGTTTTCAAAGCCGCGCTCGTTAACCCTGGTTCTCAAGCGAATGAACTTGAGGCAGACCATATCGGGCTCTTTCTAATGTCCGACGCCGGATATAATCCCGAAGAAGCGTATGCATTCTGGCAGCGGGTGCAATCCGATCCCGATTTCCAGTCGGCAACACTCCAATTTTTCTCCAGCCATCCATCCACGCAAGAGCGTGTTCAACAGCTTGCGAAGTATCTCGATGCCGCTAAAGAGCGCTATCAACTGGCGCTTGGCCACAAACCGGGCGACGCTAAAAAAAACCAAATCGCAGAAGCTCCTAAATCGAAACCTCTGCCGAGCGCCTGGAATAAGGAGGCTAATTTATCGGCGCACGACCTGCTAACGGCGGAACGATGGGTTGTTGCGGTACCGTCTGCTCAGGTACTCACCGAGGCGGACAACGCCGCCTCCGTTAGCGGCACATTGCCCGAAGGAACTGAGGTTACCGGCACGCTCGTCAAGCGACGCTGGCTGAGTCTTACATCGCCTCTAACCGGTTATATTCGCAGCGCAAATCTTTCCCCGGCAAAATAGTTCTCAAGAACCGTTCAGGCACGCCGATATTAGATGCGAGTGTTAAAAGTATAGGAGGCTGCGTCGGCTGCGCAATTTTTGTGCCAGGCGTAGATTGAAACATGGACGTAAATGATCTTGGGGGCTCATCGCTTCCGACAGATTTACTTAAAGAGGTGACGCAAAGCACCCGTACGTCCGCACCGACATCGGCTTCTCAAGAAACATCCCCACAAACCGATATATCAATTCAATTGAGCGAATCGGGAAATCAGACGTCCGCGTCCGATTTACGAAATCGCGCGAACCAAATAATCAATGTCGTTAATATCACGGCTACCGCGACCAATGAGATCGGAAATCTCCTGGAGAGCGTTAGTGGAATCGTTGAACAAGCCAAATCTGCCGACCTCGGAGAGACCAAACGGGGAATTCTGCAGAAAGAAGCGAACCAACTCGTCGAAGAGATAAAATCTAAGGCGCATTCGGCCGAATCTAACGGCATTCGACCGCTGATTGGAGACAACATACGCTTTGAAGTCGAAGAAAAATACGGAGAAACGCTGGAGCTTATTCTCCCCGACAACGCAAAAGACGGATTTGGATTGGGACAGATAAATCTGTCGCTCAAAGATTCTATCATCGATACGATTGCGCGCGTTGAACAAGCGAAGAGGCAGATGGCGGATCTTCGCGAATCGGTAGACCACGCAAATGTAGCAGTTCGGAAAACTGTCGATACATTGGAAGTTGCGCTGCAGAACAACGAGGCCTCAAAAGCAACCATTCGTTCGGTTGACCACGCGCTCTCATTGGCGACATCAACGCACGCTCAAATCGGCGCTAATCCTGAACAGGCTCTCGAATCGTTCGGAAAACTCGATCTGAGCTCAGCGGTTCTGCTACGCACGTAGCTTCGCCTACATTACTAATTGATCTTTGGACAGTTCGCTGCGTTTGAGCAGGTTCCGCGTTTTTCGCACTTGTCGCACTCTTCCAAGCAATGATCAAGCGCCTCGCACCCAAGCAGTGCGCAACGCATCCGGGCAGTAAATTTTCTAACACCAATCAATGAGCGCGCCTCTTCTAACTGAGGAACATCGTCGGCATTTTTCTCTCCCTTCATCATCGCACGGTAGGCTTCAAGCAGCGCTCGCGCTTCTTCGATAGACTTTCCCTGGCAAAGCTCAGAAAGCATCGAAGCGGCGGCCTGAGATATGGCACACCCCTTGCCTTGAAGGGCAATTTTTTCAACTCTACCGTCTTGACTGCGTATTGAGAACGCCACGCGATCGCCGCAGAGAGGGTTCAATGCAACGTGCGTTACCGACGGATCACTAACCGGCTCCTGACAGCGCGGGTTCTTAAAATGATCAAGGAGTAAATCCTGATATAGCTCTTCGACTTCATCCATCATCGTCAGTATAGCATCTTACGTTTTATTTAAGAACCCCCTCAACGCATTACTATATCGCAAAGCGAGTAAAATTGGACACTTAGCCGGCCCTTAAGAATGTGTATCGGTGCCAGTTCAGCCAAATAAGTATCCGTACAAACGCCACTATTGTTGACTGTAGACTGGGCTAGCGCGTCCGCATACCGCCCGGCATTTTCCCGCCAAACATACTCATCAATCCACCAAGACCGCCCTGCGCGATTTTAGTCATCATCTTCTTCATTTCGGTGAATTGCTTGAGCAGCCGGTTAATCTCTTCAACACTGGTGCCCGACCCACGCGCAATGCGCTTGCGCCTGCTGCCGTCAATTATCCCATGATTACGCCGCTCACGCGGAGTCATTGAGAGAATAATCGCTTCAACACGCTTCATCTCTTTCTCGGCCAAATCGGGATCGATGTCTTTGGCGATCTTATTCATCCCTGGGATCATCGAGGCTATCGA
>CAYTAW010000374.1:0-3794 GCA_964435675.1 uncultured Bdellovibrionales bacterium | reverse complement strand
ACTCTAAATCGACCGAGCTCAGCGACTCTCCAGGAGGAAGATTGCTGTTCAGGAATTCGGCAAAATCGATGCGAGCCTCGGCTTTCATCAGCTTGGACTGGACTATGTGACCCCTACCGGGAGAAGCGAACGAATCCTCCACCGTGATTCGAGTTCTTCCGCTCTCGGCCAAGGCTTCTCGGTTATCAGACAATGTATGAAGCTGTTCAAGAAAGGCATCGACTCTCGCTTCGGAAATTTCTGTAGACTTCACTACCCCGGTAACATCCTGCTGAGCCATACTTCACCCCGCGTATATACAGTTGAGGAAACTGAGCGCCATTAGGCCTTAATGAGGATATGTAACATTCAATTGTAGAGGTCGCACAAAATCGGTAGTATTTCGAAAAATGCGAAATCCTCTTAGAAGCCGCACATCCTCGAATAATCTAAGCTCCTTACGGCGCTCGATCTCATTTCTTCCGCCCGGAGTGAACGCCCGCTACCGGCTCGAGCACCCGGGAAGCGCAGATACGTTGAAACCATTTGCACAGGAGTTCGAACGCTCAGTGATAACACCGCTCCTTCGCCCGGCGCCGCTTGTCGACATCAAAGGGGGCGGCGCCAATGAAGCTTTGTTTTCGGTGTCAGGGAGCATACTTCCCGCGGAGGAAGAGGAGCGCTTGCCGCTCACATTCAGAATTTCCACCACGTTTTATGACTTTGCCGAAAAGGATCATATTCGCTTTAGCGTTCGGGAATACTACGACCCGCCTCTTGAGAACGCCGGTGAGCGATTCCAACTTTTTCTTCGTCCCGATCTAGAGGTCGAGCGGGTCGCAGCGTCAATTGAGTTTTTTAAGAGCACGATAGTCACGCGCATGACGGGCTTTGGGCCCGTAGCCGCAGAGCGTCTCACGCTCGAAGCGTCGGCAGACGCGCTGCGCGTCGAAATATCGGCGGACGGTCTCGAATCAATACAAACGCTGCCCCTCACCCATCGCGAAGTATTGGAAGCTCTCGATAAAATCGTTTCGGTACGCTATGGTTATTCGATTCTCGCCGATTACAAACACCACCAAGAGGAGCTGAAATGATCAATCCACACTACAGTGAGCAATTCATCACCGTCGCCTCGGCGGAGCGTGACGACACGCTTCAGGACACGGTTTCGGTAACGCTTGAGAATGGCAATCGCGTCGACGTTGCAAATTCGCTCACCGAGGAGCCAAGACTATTAGCTCTTGGAGCGACGCTCGGAATTAAGGAGAGCGGTAAGCCGGATTTTACTGTGATGCGCCTCGATAAACCTGCAGCAACAGTCGGCGTATTTACCAAAAATCGCTGCCCGAGCGTAACCGTGCTGCGCAATAAAGCGTGCCTCGTGGACGGAAAAGCACAGATGATTGCCGTCAATAGCGGCAATGCGAATGTTTTCACACCATCGGGCGAAAGAGATTTGCAGGAAATAGTCGCGCTCCTTTCGAAAGAATTCGACGTCGAAGAAAATCAGATTCTCATGTGCTCGACTGGAGTAATTGGCGTGCCACTTCCAATGGACCTCTTTCGTAAAGGCATTCCCGGACTTAAAGGAAAACTCAAAGAGAAAAATTTGCAGAGCGCCGCTGAAGCGATCATCACGACCGATCGCTATCCCAAGTCCGCGTCGATTAAGGTCGGAAATGTTTCGATAGCCGGTATCGCTAAGGGCGCTGGAATGATCGAACCCAATCTTGCGACGATGTTGGTCTATCTTTTTACAAACGTCGCGATTCCAACTGACAAGCTAAGCGGCTATCTGCGCGACGCCTGTTCGAACTCATTCAATTGCATCAGCATAGACAGCGATACGAGCACGAGCGATACGGTGCTTCTCTCGACATCAGAGGAGGTACCGGAGTCGGCAATTTCTGGTGAAGATTTTCGGCGTGCGCTCACCGCGCTCTGCGTTAAACTTGCGCGCGATATCGTCTCACAAGGAGAAGGCGTAACGAAGATTCTCGAGTGCTGCGTTGAATCCGACACTTCGGTCGCCTTCTCGAGGCAGGTTGCAAAGCAGATAATCAACTCCCCCCTGTTTAAATGCGCGATGCACGGCGGCGATCCGAATTGGGGGCGGATCGTTATGGCGATTGGAAAAGGATGGAGCGAAGATTCGCCGAAGCTTTTCTCGCCGGAAATGCTAACCATTTCCCTGCAGGGCATTACCGTTCTCGAACGGGGAAGCGCGCTAAAAATCGACCTATCTGGCCTCGCAAAGCGCATCAAGAACGAGCGTGTGATTGAGATCGCCGTACGCATCGGAACTGGGAAGTTTCGCGGACGCGCCTGGGGAGCAGATCTGACCTCTGAGTACGTTTCTATCAATGCCGACTATACGACGTAAGACTTGAGATGACAAACGAACGGTGGCTCGCCTTAGCGCAACGAGTTCAAGCAATCGCACAAGCCGGTCTTTATTATACGCAGTCGGATTACGACCGCGATCGCTATCAAGAGCTCTCCGATATCTCGGTAAAAATTCTGCACGAGCTTTCGGACGAGCCGATTGAAAAGATTACAAACCTCTTCGCCAGCGAGCGCGACGGCTACCGCACTCCGAAGGTTGATATTCGCTCGGTAGTTTTCAACGAAAACGACGAGATCTTGCTGGTCTGTGAGCGCGAAGACGGCAAGTGGTCGCTCCCCGGCGGCTGGGCCGATGTCGGCTTTACGCCGAAGGAAGTCGCAGTGAAGGAAGTGCGAGAAGAAACGGGCTTAGAGGTTCACGCGGTGCGTGTTCTCGGCATTTACGATAAGCGTCTACACGGTCATCCGCAGGAACCGTGGTATGTCTATAAAATCTTTATTTTGTGCGAACTTGCAGGCGGATCTCTGCGCGGAGATTTGACAGAAACGACTGCGGCCGGATTTTTTTCGCTCAGCAATCTTCCCCCGCTTTCACTGCCGAGAAATATGCCGAGTCAGGTCGAAGAGATGTTTAGGTTGAGGGCGGAGATTACACAGGATGTACCCTGCGACTAATCGAGCGCGCGCTATGGTGGTAGGTTCCGGGCCCCGCCAAAAACCGGCTAGTCTGGTTTCTTAGCGCCAGTTGGGGTCTTGTTCTTATCTGACCAGAACATCGCATATTTTTCATTCATGCAGGTCGAAAAACCGAGCCCCGCGAAATAATCGAGCGATGAGGTGACGACCATGATTTCGTAAATTCCTTTTTGCCGTCCATCTTCGAGCGCAGCCTTGACCAACGCGGTGCCGATGCCGTGATTACGGTGCGTGCTGCGCACGGCGACAGTGCGAATTTCAGCGATCTTTTTGCTGTAAATTTCCAAACAGCAGCAGCCGACGACTTCACCTTTTTCTTCCCAGACATAGAAGGAGTTAATTAGCTGTTCAATCTCCCCGGTTTCGCGGGGAAGAAGTTTGTCGAGGTTCTCTGTTATCAGCGCCTCGATACCTTCGACATCTTTTAGCGTTGCTGCTCGTATCATCGTCTTAATGTGCCGCTCGATTCAACCGTTATTTTCAAATAGTTTCAATATGTTAGCCGCAAAAGCCGCGGGAAGCAAATAATAGCATAAAATCTTGCTCCGTAAAGCTACTTCGGGATTCGAACGGACCATAACCTGTAGTAGAGCGGTAGAATATTAACTCAAAGGTTTTAGTTATGAACATTACCCCCACCCAAGGACGCGCAGCGGCGCCAAATGCAAACAGCGAAGTTCGAAATCCCGAAAAGTCTCCGGCCTTAGATGCTGATCCTTTTAAAATTGTGCCGTTCGGCGCGGGAAGCTCAATTTTCGGTTCGGCAGAAA
>CAYTAW010000373.1:0-3815 GCA_964435675.1 uncultured Bdellovibrionales bacterium | reverse complement strand
GCCAAATATAGGAACGCCTCAATCAGAAATGGTTGGGGCGTTTTGCTTTTTGACCGAGGAAAATCGTTGATTCTAAATACTTCACAAACACCGCCCTCCTTTACCCGGCTTGCGCCACTCCTTATGGGATCTCCAGCAAAACTTTTACTCTCTCGTTCAACGAGAACATATCAGCATCAGCAATCAAATCGGGATTCTTAGACAACTTGAATGCAAGTTCCGATATATCTTGCATCACATCATTACTTTCGTCGAACGCGGGAATATTAATATAATCAGCAACACTAACACCCAAACTTAGCTGCGACGCATAAGCTGAAACAGCTCCCGACACTATGGGAGAGTTCAGAAAACCAGTGAGGTAAGCAGCTTCTGCCTCTGTTTCAACAGGGATAAAGTACAGCTTATGATCTGGGACAACAACCTTTTCCCCATCAAAATTAGTCAACACACTTCCTATATAGGCTGCCGAAAAGGTTTTCCCAATTTCTCGCCACAGCACCTTAAATGGAGAAAAAGTATATTCCCCTGTACTCCACAGAGAATAGAATTCTTGCCCTTTTTGAAACCTTTTAAGACTCGATCGGCTTTCAAGCTGATCTTTGAACCTATTGAGGAATCTGAACGTCAAGGGAGAATGAACCGGCAGATCTGGATCACCGTGCATACCTCTTTGGGGAACGATGATTCGCAATTCTTGGTCTGGAGTAGCTTGGAATGGCTTTACACCTTGCCCTCTTAGTAGCGGGAATAGGTGTTCTGACTCGATGCGAGCCGTTACTTCTTGAATGCCTTTCGTTTTCCCGATAGTTGCGGCGTTTCGGACGGTTACCGACTTACCACTCGCCAAGCCATCTTCATATACCCAGAACACACCGTTGCGGTCGGCCGTTACGCCCTTTCTAGCCTGGTAAGCCCGCTCAGCACCAGCAAAAACCTTTGCGAATACCAACTGATCCTCAGCGCTCCCAATAAGCCATGGCCTTCCCCCGCCCCCGCCTGGCACAGGAACACCAACGTAGTCCGTCGCCGTAGCCGCGTTACGGAAGTCCTGGGCACTTGCCGAGCGCCGTAGCGTTGCTGGAGGCGCACTGCCGGGATTCCACGCTCTGTATGGCACGGGGAAAAAAGCCTGAGCATCTCTCTCCAGAACCAAAAAGCGCGGTAAATTCGTTACCCCATCGAATGGACTGATAGCGTCGAAGTCTTCAACAAGAAGTACCCGACATGGAATCCCCTCCTCACCAACTGAGAATTTGCGGAAACCAGCGCTCGATGGCGTAGAGAAGATGGACCCTGGTAGAAAAAAACCAAGGCGGCCAGATGGCGCCAGATAATGATAAATCGCCTGATAGGTAACCACCGTGGAGATATCTGCCTCAATCCCTCCAACCCACTTGTCGCTACTAAAAACACCAAGCTGCCTGCACTGCGCTTGTATCGTCCGCGTATATTCCTCAGGAAGATTGCCCCATTTTACCCACGGGGGATTACCGCAAACGTGGGTCGAACGAGGGATTGCACCAGCGGCAAATCGATCAGCAAGAATAGAGCACCAAATCCCATTCCATCCTTGATTGTGGAGAGACACCAAATTTTTAATAGTCTCACCTACCGTCTGGATATCGTCCGCGTCTAGCCCAATGCGGTCGAGCTCGGGCTGAACCGCACCGCAAATCTTGCTTGCAGGAACGTCTCCATCGATTAGCTCCCGAATTCTTCCGAAAATTTTAAAAAACTCGGAATGACAGATCATCTTCTCGGGCACAGAGAATTCTTTTGGACCAAGCTCCGTTTGCATGACATAGCTGTAGCGCGGAAATAATCCCGAGCTCACACGAGCGGGATTGATTGCATCAGCGAGGTACACAGGCAGGCGAATTGGATCAGAAGGATCCAGAAAGGGCGAAAGAAAAACGGCTAAGGATCCTTTCGCGGCAAGCACAGCTAGCGGATTCAGATCCACACCGTGCAAACCAGCGAGCAGCGAGCTCGCATTCACGTTGTCGCCACCCTCAAGCCTACGCCGACGAAGCGCCTCAAGAAGAAATGTGCCTGAGCCGCAAGTAGGATCGGTAAGCGTATTTTGCGTTTTCCATCCGATCAAATCCATGCCGTGTTCAGCCAACCAATCAGGTGTGTAGAATTCCCCAAGCGCATGGCGAACTTCTCGAGGGATAAAGCGTTCATAAATCCCTTTGAATAGGTCCCGCGTCGTATTCGGGTGCTTCTTTGCAATAGTAAAGTCCACACCGGAGAGTTTAGCGAACAATGCCTCTAAATGTGGGCTAAACCTCGCCCAGCCAGAATCATCTAAATACCAGGCAAAAAAATCCCCGCTCAACATATTTAGAATGCCAGAGTGCTCAAAAAGCTCTCCTGTTTCAACCACACGCAAGCGTTGAGCGACAGGAACAGTAGGATCGAGAATATTTTGACTCGGGCGAGGCAACGCGCATGCCGCTACGATCTTGGCGATAATTGCTATATATGTATTAAGAGCAAACAAATACGCAGCTGGATTTTCTTCATAAGGCTGGTTGTGGGATATTTCCTGCCGAGCCAACAGTGTTTTCATGTTTGCAGGCTGAAAACCAACCACTTGACTGAAAAGCCGCCTCCACTCCCTAAATAACATCTTGGTTTTCGACGCCAGCTTTTCCGACTCAGCCCGGCATATATACGCATACAGCTCTGGAATCAATGCAATGCCATGATCTGAATCTGGGCCAACTAAGGCCCGCAAAAGTTGAGGATGAACTAGCGGGCGCCCATTTTGCTCCAGAGTTGTCAATAGTCTATTCGCTGCGCTGAGATCGAAAGGAATAATACCGTCCCACACAGCACCATTATCGCCATAGCAACCAAAACTAATATGAGAGCCATCCCAGATCACAAGCACATAGTCTTCCAGACGGCGCCCCTCTTCAGCAGCGATAAGAACTGCATACTCCTCCGCCTGACGTCTGGCATGCTTGGCCTTACTATTGGCCCGCCCCCCAAATGACTTGGGTGGTTCATATTCAATTACGACTGCGCCGTGAGCGACATCAGCGAACTTAGTCGATTGCCCGACGCCCTTGAGCGCCCGTTCTAATTGAAACGGTGTCCAGGGAATGTGCCGCGCATCACACGCTGTCTTTAGTGCTCCTTCAAGTTCGTGCCGCAGCTGGGCTTCATTTTGCGCAGCTTCTGCCGCAGAGGTCACAGCACAAACTAGCTGTAAAGCGATCTTAGGCACTACTCAGTCCTCAAATGTTTATTCGATTAGCGAGACCCAGCAGACATCTATCTGCGATCAAAACGCTTACTTCTTAGAGAGTTTTTTCGCGGTGCTCCTCAGCCCCGCCCCGGTGAACAGGTGGCGGAATATGGTCTCAGCCAGCATAGGGGGGACCGCATTTCCGATCTGAGTGAATTTCGACTCTGTATCACCTACTGGCTCAAAATCGTTGCGGAAAGTTTGAATGCGCGCGCACTCGCGCCAAGATAGGCGGCGAGGCTGCTCTAGCTTAGGTCGAGACGGATGTCCGGCAAGGTGTTCATATTCGTCTGAGAAATCCCACCTCTGCTTCCAACCATCCGCCAGGTTCGACCACGTGAGCTTCATTACCGGGCTAGCAGGATGTAGCGTTATGTGTCGCCAGTTAGCGACCACGGTATACGCGGGATCATCCCAATTGGCCTTACGGTTCCTCGACATGAAGTACCAAGAAAAATGGCCCTCAGGATCATGTGGGCGCTCATAGAATTCCCCTTCGGGCCATAGCGGCAATCCCAAGGGTCGGCCGCGCAAGAAGGCGCTCGGCGAGATC
>CAYTAW010000372.1:1824-3826 GCA_964435675.1 uncultured Bdellovibrionales bacterium | reverse complement strand
ATTGTAATAATTGTTTAGTTATCTGGTATGGCTGATATCAAACGAATCGCCATAAACAGCATTACCAGTCTTTTCGACATAGACACCCATTTTGTTAAATCCTTGAACGAGAGAATTGCGAATATCGATATTAGAGGAGTTGTAAATATACACTCCAATGCGAGTCCCCTCGGGCGTAGCGAAAGAATAATTCGTATCACCGCCTAAAAGCTCGACGCCATCGATCACAATATTTTGCACATTCTCTATATGCAGTAATTGTGTTTGCCCTGCGTTTAAAATCAACCGCCCTTTTCCGACCAGACTAATATCGCTCTTTAATTTTAACAGACTGGTGTAATAGTTGCCCGGCGGGATGATAACGGACTCGCCCCTTTTTGCGACGTTGATTGCGCTTTGAATGGCAGTTGTACTGTCCTGTCCACTTAAAGCACAATAATTTAAGATGTTCACACTTCCATGCGTTTCTGTTAACGAAAAAGCGAACGCGGTGATGGTGATTGCAAAAAAAGCGACGAGTGAAAACTTCATTGTCAGCCCTTTATACGAATAAACTTGATTGAGCTTGATATTGAAGAACTTGCTTTCCGCAGTTCAGTTTCTCCCCATGTTCCTCAGAACCTCTGTCCGTATGATTGTTATGGCTAATCAAAATGAGTGGTCGCATAGGGGGGGGCGGAAGGCAGATCGGGCCTTAAGAAGTTTGCGTTTGAACTGACGTATCCACCAAATTTCTAGTATTCACATGCCGAGGGCGCTAAGCGGTAACCATAGTATTCGTTGTTTTTTAGATCCTTAAGGCCGCCCACAATCGCCCCACAGTCATTTATTCCGTCGGCGCTTTGGATGGCAAGGCCCAACGATTTAGGAATCAAAGAGTTGATGTTGATTACCGTTCCGTTCGAACCAAAATAGGGCTCGGTCAGGAAATCTACCTTTTGCTGTTTGGACTTGTAAAAAAGAGGTCGGGTACCAACGAATTGGCCATTTTTGTTTACTGCGGTGATCACCTGAGGAACACCATCAGTCGCTTCGGTATCGAGAATGTCTCGGCTGACTCCAGGAAAATCAATCGTCACTTGTTCAACATGGTCATTATAAATTATCAATTGTTTCTTGGAGACCGCATCCATAAATGAGCCAGCGCTGACACCGTTCGAGGCCGCGGCGTGGACAAGAAAGGTAACACCCTGCGGTTTTACATCAGGATCAGGAATGAGAAGCGTTTCATTAATGATATTTGCCTGATGTCCATTAACTTTGAAGCCACCCATAATCGGAGGTAGCGAAGATTCAATTAGACTTCCATCTAAAGGATTAGTAGTGAAACAGCTCGCATAGTCCATAAATGAGCCAGTCATCATCCCGTTATCCGAGACCTTAAGTGAGGTCACTGAAAATGAACGGGTATTTGAGAGTTTGCAGATCGAGTATATTTCCATCTTCTTCAAATGTTGCTCTTCCAGAAGGGTAAGAGACGGTGCCAGCATTGACTCAACGTCAAGGCGTTTGACGGCTACCTTAACTGTGGGATTTTAGAGCACGGGGCAGCGCGTGTATATTGTGACAGTTGCCATCACTCGCTGCTTGTGGCGTTTAGCTGCAAGCAAAGGGGAGTGTGTCCGTCGTGCGGAGCGAAGCGAGCGGTTAAGTTTGCTGAGCACCTCTATGAGGAGGTGCTTGAGGAATGCGACCACCGGCATATGGTGTTTTCGCTGCCGAAGCGGTTAAGACCGTATCTGAGGTACGACCGGAGTATAGCAAGTCACGTGTTTCGTGCTGCGTGGAGAAGTCTATCAGAGCATCTCGGAGTGGAAGGATGCGAGCTTGGAGCGATACTGACGCTACAGACGGCAGGGGATGCGCTGAACTTCAATCCCCACCTGCACGGGTTACTAAGTGATCGTCTGTTCTACTCCAACGGTGCTTGCATTAAACTTGCCAAGATTGACTGTGCAGCGATAACGGAGCGCTTTTGCGAACTGGTTTTGAGCGCGTTCTG
>CAYTAW010000372.1:0-1814 GCA_964435675.1 uncultured Bdellovibrionales bacterium | reverse complement strand
CTTTCGGAATGTTCATCGATCTTTTCATTGATAATTGCCAGATCGCGTGTGTCCTCAGCCAGTGTGTCTTCCGCGCCGATGGATTTTCTTTCCCGAAATGGAATTACAGCCCGTTCGTCGATGCCACGGGCAATCTGGTAAAACCAGGTGCGATAACGGAGCGCTTTTGCGAACTGGTTTTGAGCGCGTTCTGTAAGCTTGAGCTAATCAGTGATGAGGTGATGAGTCAGATTATGTCGCAGGAGCACAGCGGCTTTTCGGTGTGGGTAGGCGAGCCATTTCATGACGCCGAGTCGAAGCACTTTGTGTCGCGCTACATAGAGCGAGGACCTGTGTCGTTGGAGCGCCTCAAGCTTGATGAGTCGGGGGTTATCTACGAAACCAGGGATGGTGAGCAGCGCCGGTATGAGCCGTTGGAGTTTCTGGCGTTGTTGTCGAGTCATATTCCGAAAAGATACGAGAGCCTGACGCGCTACTACGGACACTACTCATGCCGCAGGCGTGGGGAGCTCAAGAAACGTGAGAAATCGTTGAGTATAAATCAGGATTTAGTGGTACAAATCACTGAACGACCCGGCAAGGCATCATCGAGCTGGGCAGCGTGCGTCAAGCGGATCTACGAAGTCGACCCACTGGAGTGCCCCAGGTGCAAGGCGCAGATGCGAATCATAGCCTTCCTTCAGGAGCCAAATGCCATCAAGGCGATAATGAAATCCTTGAGGCTACCCGAATACCGCGCACCACCACCACTGAACTTCAATAGCCGTTCAGTCTTTGACGAGCAGCTCTGCATGGATGAAATACCCGACTACGACTCGTAAACAATCGGCGAGCAGGGCAGGGGGCTGTGCGCTTTTGGTAAAATGTGGCAATTCTTCTCGTGTGCGAATAGGGATGCCTTAAGGCGCATGATTAAAATTGCACATTAGCTCCGATTTTCACCGGATCCGGTCATGCCAATTCAATCAAAATCACCTCTGCTTTAAGCAGTTTCAACCAATCTCCCAAACTTTAGTCGCGTCTTATCACTAAGCTCCTGTGAACATTATACTTTGGCCAAGTAAATTGATCTTCCTACCCATCGCTTGTGAGGCACCCAAACCTTTGGTTGAAGTGTTTTGGTATCACCGACAACCAGAGAGTGGCGCAAGTTAATCAAGAGATACTGAAACAAATTCAAATGAGAGAAGACGCTGCGCGTCAGAAGAGGAAAGCCGAAGGGAAATCAGTTATGGGAGTCGCTCGGCTCACCTCGCAAGAGATAATGAAACCCCATCAACCAAAGAAGCATGGTCGTAAGATATTCTGTCTCTCTTCCATCAGCGAGCTGCGCATAGCATTCATTCAAGAGTTCAAGCACTTCTGTGAGCAGTGTCGTGAGTGTTATCAGCGTATGCGTGCAGGCGACTTTACAGTGGAATGGCCGCCCGGGGCATTTAAACCACCAATTCGACCTTCGTATAACATCTTATCCCCGCCCCCCGCGGGACATCTAGGTTACCTATAAAAATTCTCCTACTCGGTTTTCTAAGAACCAAAGGCGCAGTGCATCTTTCAACCGCCAAAAGGTTCTTGAAGCAGAGTTTGCTACTTGATTCTTCAGGATTCTAGTCGGAATTAAATAAAATCTGAGGCGATCTGCTTACGTCAGGCTTCGTTATTTCATTGAAAATGAGATCATACTTCAATAATAAGATGCAGGGTTGCAGGGTTAGATAGGTGCCTTGTACTAACGGCGAGACGCTGATCTTTATATTGTCTAAAGCTCTTCGGATTAACAGTATTACCGTCAACAAGTGCGAAGTATGAGACCA
>CAYTAW010000371.1:0-3830 GCA_964435675.1 uncultured Bdellovibrionales bacterium | reverse complement strand
CAGCAACCTTGATCGACGAGGCCCGGTAAATGCCCGCTTCGATAATTGCGCCGTAGACTTTCGCCACTGTTTCCAATGTCTCCGCATCCTGCCCGGAAACCACTTTCGTGATTTTTTCTAGCGAGTGCTCTTTGTCTCCAGGATTGATGCGCTCAGGCGAATAGGCCAATTTGAAATCGACACCGCATTTGAGTCCGCTTACCTGCTCGATGCGCGGCCCGCAAATCTCCTCGGTTACGCCAGGATAAACGGTCGACTCGAAGACAACAATGCTGCCTTTCTTTATCGATTGCCCGACGATTTCCGAGGCTGACAATACTGGTCCTAAATCAGGATTATGATTGATGTCGACAGGCGTTGGCACGCCGACGACATACATGTCGCAACCGCGCAGGTCCTCAACCGCGTCGGTGAAGAGAATACGGGCGCTCTGGATTTCACTGCCATACCCTTCAGAATTCGGATCCTCGCCCGCCTTCAGCTTTTTTATTTTAACAGAGCTGATGTCAAAGCCTACCGTTCCCTCGAATTTTCGAGAGAACGCCAGCGCGAGCGGTAAGCCCACGTATCCAAGTCCAAGCACGGCAATTTTCATAAGTACCTAAAAATACCTTTCATTTTATTCTTAATCAAGTGCGGCCAAAATCGCCCAACTACAACGATGTTACGCCGCTCCGATGCTCGGACTCGCGTGATAAAGCGCAGTTTGGCGAATAGGAATTAACGCGGCAGCGAGTGGAGCACAATGATGCTCACGTCATCTTTGATTGAACGTTGACCGCGAAATGCGTCTATATCACGGCGAATCGTGTCGCGGATCACATCGGCGCTGGTTGCGGCAGGGAGATTTTTAACGGCATTGGCGAGTCGCTCCATACCGTACGTTTCGAGCTTGCCATTCTGCTGTTCCGATATACCGTCGGTAATAGCGATGAACACATCGCCTGGCCCGAAGGCGCTGACGCCCCCTACATATTCGGAGTCATCGAAGAATCCCACGGCGAATCCCTCGCCGCGCACTTCGATCATTTCACGGGACGAACCGCGCAGAATAAGCCCGGGCGGGTGGCCAGCTCGCGCAAAATGCAATTCCTGTTTGGCCGGATCGAATAGATAGCTACCCATGGTGACGAAGCGTCCTGGCGGAAGCTGCGGCGCCATCAAACGATTCATTTTCGTAAGCACTTCACCGGGGAGTGCTTCGCCGACCGCCGTCAAGGCGAGCTTAGTCATGCTTCCGACAAACGCGGCGCTCAGACCGTGTCCAGTTACGTCAGCAATCTGAATCGATATTCGTCCCTGGCTGTCTTTTCCGATAAAATACCAATCACCACCGACTTCCTCGAGCGGTTCGTAAAGCACCGATATTTCAAAATCGTCGCCCTGCGGAAGTTTCTTTGGAAGTAGCGCTTCTTGAATTTCGCGCGCTTCTTTTAGTTCTTTCTTGAAATGATCCGTTAAGTCGCGCAGCGCCGCATTAGTCTCGAGCAAGCTGGCAGTACGCTCGTCCTTACCCGCGGTCTTCGTCATGCGCATCTGCGTAGCGATCGAACTTACGACTTTACCAATTTGATAGTTGTGGTCAAAAAGTTCGATGCGATCGAATCCTAGTTCTTTGATATTTTGTTTAGTGCGCGGACGATCTGTCAGACAAACGATTGGCACCTGTCTCGTGGCTTCCTGAGATCGTAAAAACGAGATTAGCTCGTGCCCTTCCATATCCATTCGCGTGTCATAGAGTACGAGGTCGAGAAAATTGCGCTCAATTATCTCGGGCAAGGGATTGGTACCATCGTACTCGATCAACCCATAGCCCATTTTTTTTAGAAAGCCGGTCAGCTTTTGATCCTGGCTGCCCAAAACTAGAATCTGTTCCAAGTAGTCCTCGCGAGGCGATTAATTTAACTCTCCTAATCTTATCGGCCAAACTGAAGAGATTGCTTAAGGGGTATCAGGAGTATATTTAAGGCAGGATTTTGTAGTGCATCTGGACAGTTGCCGCGCCAATTTTACGCATGCCAATTAATTCCATGTTAAGACGCCGACTTAGTGTCGGAAACATTCCCGTCGCGCCCGGCATCATAGCCGGCTCGATATCCAATATAAGTTCGTCGACAAGCCCCTGTTCCATGAAGGACGTAACGGTGGAAACACCCCCGGCTATGAGCACGTTCGCGGAGGTTCCCACCGAAAAAAATCCCAATGCTTCCTTGGCGCTGGTAGCAACTGAGATATTCTCACCGAGCATCGAAGCATTCTCCTTTGAGAGCACCGCCACCTTAGTATTTGCAAAACTTATTTTACGCTCAAGCAGAATTCGATAGGCGTTATAGCCAACTATGACGCTTTCAACACGCCGAATCAGCCGCTTCAAACTCTCGAGCGAGGCGTCTTCAAAAAGGGCCGATTTTTCCGCACTTGGACAAACACCATTTGCCCACGTGGCGCTATACGCGATTCTATTCATAGATACCTGGTAATCTAGCGTTTAATAAGGACTCGCGACAATCCCTAAATGACGGGAACTACTAAGCAGCCATAGCAAACGGCGTCTCAATAGTTTGGTTAAAGGCTCTTTGCATTTAATCCGATAATTCACTTGAAGGAGTACAACCTTAAAATGAGCGTCATCCTCGGAATTATCGGCGTCACCGCCTGCGTACTGATCGGCTTTATCGGCCCCGGCGGTCCGCTGCCCGTGCTATTCCAGCCGTTCGAATTAATCGTTATTTGCGGCGCAGCATTCTTCAGCTTGTTCATCTCCACACCAGGCCCAACGCTCAAATCATTGATCCCGGCAATTTTAAGCGCCGTCAAAGGAAGCGGTGTCGATAAAAAAGTATACGCCGACCTTCTCGGACTGATGGGGAGCATTTTCGATACTATGCGCCGCGAAGGCGTGCTCGGCATTGAAGGAGACCTATCGAATCCGCACGAGAGCGCGCGTTTCAACAAATATCCGAAGGCCTCTCACGATCATCACTTGATGGAAACCTTAACCAGCGCGCTGCGTCTCTTTGTGGACGGCGTAGTAAATGCATTCGATTTAGAGCGCTTGCTCGATACTGAAATCGAAACGCATCACGAAGAAGCTCTAATCGCGCCAGGCGTAATCGCCAAACTCGCCGACTCGTTCCCCGGTCTCGGAATCGTAGCGGCGGTTCTCGGTATTATTATTACCATGCAATACCTCGATGGTCCGCCGACAGAAATCGGTCATCACGTTGCTGCCGCTCTAGTAGGTACAATGCTAGGAATCTTGATCTCTTACGGGTACATGGCGCCGCTGTCTCAAAAGATCGAATCGGTCGTACGCGATCAAACCGCGGTGCTAAACTGCGTGAAAGCCGGACTCGTTTCCTTCGCCGGCGGCGCGCCGCCGCAAGTAGCGCTCGAGTTCGCGCGGAAAACAATTCCGTCCATATTCCGGCCGACTTCTGAAGAACTCGAGGAGATCTTGAAAGAAGCTAAGAAATCCTAAGCCGGTAACGCCCCATGGCTGACGACAAACCAATAATCATTATTAAAAAGAAAGGCGGCCACGGCGGCCACCACGGCGGAGCCTGGAAAGTAGCCTACGCTGACTTCGTAACGGCGATGATGGCTTTTTTCATGGTTATGTGGCTGGTGAACAGCGCGGAAACCAAAGTGAAAAAAGCTATCGCCTCCTATTTTCGCCGCCCCGGTCTCTTCGAATCCGGATCGGGAACGCCCCTCCTCATTGGCGGTTCGGGTATGCTTAACGAAGCCTTTGCGCCTCCGCGTCCTGACGCTAAGGGCGGACGCAGCGCAGGAAAAGATGAAGCTGATACCGGCCGCTCCGCGAAATC
>CAYTAW010000370.1:0-3839 GCA_964435675.1 uncultured Bdellovibrionales bacterium | reverse complement strand
CCTTTATAGCGTGCGCCAGGATCGCTCTTGGTCAGGACTAAAATGAAGTCAGCGCGAGCGCCGTTCGTGATGAAAGTCTTGGATCCGTTAAGAACCCACTCATTTCCTTTTTTAACCGAGGTCGTGCGCAAGCTGGCGAGATCGCTCCCTGCGCCGGGTTCGGTAAAGGCGTATGCGCCAATCGCCTCGCCGGTCATTGCGCGCGGCAGCCATGTCTTTTTTAACTCTTCTGAGCCGTAACGGTTAAGCGCGTTCGAAATCACGAGCGAGTGCATGTTGAGCGCGGTCGTCAATCCGACGGCGCGCAGCTCGCCGAATACTTCGCACCACGCCGCCGCAAGGCGGTGGTCTCCGCCGATGCCGCCGTATTCCTCGGGAACCAAAAGGCCGAGAAAGCCTTGCGCGCCAAGCGTTGTAAAAACTGAATCAGGAAAATTTCCTTCGCGCTCCCAGGTGTCAATATGGGGCGCGAGCTCGCGCGACAGAACGCGCCGCACCGAATCAATGAAGAGCTGGTGCTCGGTATAGTAAAGTTCAGGGTCTAATATCATCGTGGCGATCATATGCGATAGTCGTCCGCTTCGTCGAGTCCCGACTCCGCGTGGGCGTCGATACGGCTGAGGCGGGCGCATGGCGGCGTCGAGCCTCGCTGATGGTTTATTTATTCAATAATGTATAGGACTGAGCCATAGCGGAGGCGGGTTCATCTGAGTTATGCTTAATTTTGCGGAGAACCATGCATGCCGACAAAAGACCAAGTAATAGAAGTGCTCAAATCGATAGAAGATCCCGAACTATTTCTCGATATATGGTTTCTCGGGCTGATTTATTCGATACATTTCGAAGAAGATAATAAGGTAAAAATAGAGATGACTTTTACCTCGCCAATGTGCCCAGCCGGCCCCTCGTTGATAGATCAGGTTCAAACAAAAGTAGGCGGAATGGAAGGTGTATCGTCGTGTGAGGTGAAGGTCACTTTTACGCCTCCCTGGGAGCCTTCGGATGAGGTAAAAGGTCTACTGGGGATGCTCTAGATGGTCTTTGAACTCAGCGCCGAACAGCAGGACTTTCAAAATTCTCTACGCCGGTTTTTCGAACGAGAGAGCGACGCGGCCTGCGTGCGCCGCGCCATCGATAATCCAAAACAAAATCACACGCAGCTTATAAATGGCTTCCGTGCGCTTGGCCTTTCTGAGGTTTACGCCGATGCCGACAGCGCCTCTGAATCTTTCGTTGAGCTTTTGCTTGTTGCCTCGGAGTGCGGCCGGGCGCTTTGCCCCTATCCCGTACTCGAAGGGTTGGCGGCCGGGCCGCTTTTCTTTTCTTTATTCGTATCTGATTCATCTAAGAAAAAAATCGACGTTGTCTTTGGGGCGGGAACCTCCGCGGAAATCGTAGCGGAAAAGAAGATAGTCGTCCGCGCTCCTCTCTATACACGATCTGCCGTGCTTGAAGTTTCTCCAAAAGGAGAGGAGCTCTATGTTTCAGGAGAGCTCCGACTTATTCCGAAAGTCGAACAGATGCAATTCATCATTGGCCGCGAGGGCGATGCGGTTTTGCTCGTTGATGCGAGAGCGGCCAAATGCAGCGATGAAACTAGTTTGGATATTACCCAGCGGCGGGTCCGCGTCGCGCTTGCCGATGCGCGCGCGGTAAAAATTGAATTAGAGAGGCGTGAAGTTTATGACGCGCTAAGCTACGCGCTCATCTGCTCCGAGGTGCTGGGGGCCTGTCGTAAAGCGTTTGAGATGACGGCCGAATACGTCAAGACACGCAAGCAATTTGAAACGCCGATTGGAACTTTTCAGGCGGTTCAGCACGCGCTTGCGGATATGTATCTCAAGTTGGAAATGATTGATTCCATGGTGTCGTTTCTGGGCTGGACGCTCTCCCGCTCACCGAACCAGCGCGCGCTGTCTTCGGAAGCAGCGATGCGCCTCGTTTTGAGAGATAGCGCTTCCATAGTTGAAAAAGCGATTCAGCTTCACGGCGGAATCGGATTTACCTGGGAACATGATTTGCATCTTTATCTGCGCCGGGTGCGGACCTTGTGCGCGCTGGTCGGGGACATCAGCGTATATGATGAGGCGCTTCTTCGGCGTCTGGCGACAGCGGCACCGTAATTAGGGGAATACGGGTTTGCGGCGGCTATTAACGACAGTTTTTTTATTGATTACTGCGCTGAGCGGCGCGCAGGCTGAGGACTTAGTTGTCGATCGATTTGTTGGTAGCGTTGCGGCTGATGCAAATTCAAACATCGGCGAGAATTTAAAGTACGGAGTATTTCAGTGGGCAGAGGGTGGGGACGCAGGATCGCGCCCACTCGGCGGCGTGCGGCACTTCTCGTCATATCTAAATAGCGGCAGTCATCTTCGCTTGGCGACCGAGAATTATCAGGGCAGTTGGTTCGTGATGCATCAAGCGGAAACGGACACGCGCGGCTCTTCCGTCATAGTCTGGGATGGGGACGCGCAGTCCCGGGGCGGTAATACTCGCGGCTTGGCACGACTTTCTCCTGATTTAACGCGTTATGAACGGCTGGTGATTGATGATCTGCAGGTAGATATTCCACCCGGTGGAGAGGGAGACATATCGATCTTAATTTCGTTTTTCGATCGGGGTGATGCCACTAGCAATCGCATGCTTAATTTCACGGCGCGGTTTTCCAAGAGCCGTTCACGCTCCGCGCTCGCCATTCCGCTCGATCGCTTTGAATTAAATGACTCCAAGCTCGGAAAGTTTTCAAATAAGGTCGGCGCTATTTCGCTGATGGTCGACGGCGGCGAGCGTACCGGTGTCATGGTGCGTTTTAGCGCAGTGCGATTCGAAGGAGGAGTGGGCACGCCGCAGGACGAGTATGTGGAAGAGGAGCAGCCGACGGCAACGACGGCCCCCACGAATACTCTACCGCCGACCAGCACGGCAACGCCGACGGCGGATCAATGGGTAGAGTTTGAAGCAACGCCCGACCCGTTCGATGAGGAGTATCAACCGCCGCCTACGCTTCCACCGACAGCCCCCGCGCCGACCGCAACGCCGTCCCCCACTCATACGCCGCGCTCGACCGCGACGCCATCGCCAACTCCGACGCAAAAACCTCCGACTAAGACACCGACCCCGTATTACGGGCGGTGCGTTATCAATTTCGAAGGCAAGGTGGTTTGCGTTAAATTCCCCGGCAGGGGCAAGCACGAATGCTCGGTCAATCCTGACTGTAATACGCCGACACCGACGCCGCCACCGGCTGATACGGCGACGCCGCGTCCAACACCGACTCCTAAGCTCTCGTGTCTGTGTGCATGTCGCTCGCTGAAGCCGCCCAACGAATATCTGTGCGCCAACCCGTGGGTCTTCCGCGCTTCCCGTTTGGGGTATACGTGTCCTGATAAAGAGCTGGGGAATTTTCCGTGGTCATTTGAGCTTGATGCGTCGGCCGTTCCCAGCGAACGTTCGGCAACGTATTGCGCGGATCGTTGGAATAACAAAGATGGAAGCGGTTATGATAGTTCCTCGACTTCTGATGCGGGTGTCTCTTGTAGATTAACCGAATGCAGGGAAGGCGCTCTCCGCCGCGCGGGATTTATGTAGTCAGTTAACGACGTCCACCGCGGAAAAAACTAGACACCACGCTGAATGTGGCCCCCGAGATCGGACGCACGTGAATAATGCGAAAGATTAATTCACGATGGCCGATATGTTCTACTTCTCGCACTTCGCGGAAGGCTTTTAGGAAGACTATTGCCACCAAAAAGCGCAGGAGTGCGGATAGTGCGAAGATGAAGGGGTACGGTGACTCCGGGAGTCCTGAAAAAGCGTGAAAATCGATTGGGCTGGTGAAG
>CAYTAW010000369.1:258-3840 GCA_964435675.1 uncultured Bdellovibrionales bacterium | reverse complement strand
AAACGTAGTTCGGTGTACAGAGTGCCCCGCTGTGCTACAACAAACTGATTATCATGGCGGATTTAGTACGGGCGAACTTAGAGCAGCTCTTCAACACACACTTTGGCGATAGCGTTCGCTCTTGCGCGGCAATGAAGGCGCACGCATCTACGCGGCAGCTATTCCGGCTACAGGGTTCCGAGAGAAGCGCCATAGGAGTTTTTTGCGAGAACGTTGCCGAAAACCGCGCGTTTGTTTCATTCGGCAGGCACTTCCGGTCGTGCCGCCTCGCAGTGCCCGAGGTCTTCTGCGTTTCGAAAGACGAGAAGATGTATCTCCAGGAAGATCTCGGTGACTTTACCCTATTTGATGTATTGCAGTCAGAGCGGGAAGATTCGACGTCGCCATCGCTCCGTGTGCAGGAACTATATGCGGAGACGGTGCGGCAGCTTTCTTATTTTCAAATTGAAGCGGCGCGGGGACTCGATTATTCATTATGCGTCGAAAGTCTTTACTACGATAAAGCGGCGATGCTTCATGACTGTGGACTCTTTCGCACGGAACTCGTCCAGCGAATGGGAATTTCGTATGTTGCGGATAAACTGACGCGTGATTTCGAGCAGCTAACCGATTACCTTGCTGCCGCCGAGAATTCCTACTTCCTCTACCGCGATTTCCAAGCGCGGAACATAATGATTAAGAATGAAACACCCTATTTCATAGATTTTCAGTCAGGGCGCCACGGCGCGCTGCAGTACGATCTCGCTTCGCTGCTGTATCAAGCGCAAGCGCGCCTGCCGGAAACGATGCGTGCCAGTTTGATCGATACCTATCTCGCCCAACTGAGCCTCCGCAAGCGCGTCGATCGCGATCAGTTTATCGAACACTTCGATGGCTTCATCTTGATTCGCTTAATCCAGGTGTTGGGAGCATACGGAAAGTTGGGGTTGGGCCAAAACAAAGCCTATTTCTTAAAAGGCATACCATTTGCGGTAACCACCTTTCTCGAAGTGCTGGGGCGCCAGCGCATTCCAGTGCGTTTTGCCGAACTCACCACCCTTTTCGCACGCCTGGCCGACCAGCTCGAGTAATGAATGCGCTTTACGCGGAGAGTGGTTTAGTGATTCAATAATTCTATGGCGTTGAATATTTCCTTGCTCTCGTTTTCATACAAGAAAGGTCTTCCCGCGGATAATAGCGGCAATGGTGGAGGCTTTGTTTTTGATTGCCGCGCGCTTCCGAATCCAGGGCGTGAAGAGCGGTACAAGCAGCGCACCGGGCGTGATGCTGACGTGGTTGAGTATTTGCGCAGCCATTCGGTGGTCGATCAATTTGTCGAGCGCATTGAAGCGCTGACGGCGATGAGCATAGATAACTATCTTTCACGTTCATTCTCTCATTTGCAGATCGCCTTTGGCTGTACCGGCGGACAGCACCGATCGGTCTACTGCGCTGAACAGTTGGCCAGGTCAATTTCAGAGAAATACGGCGCTGCTGTTGTTGTTGAACTCGCTCACCGCGATATGCCGAGGTTCTAGGTATATGAGGGCAATGGTACTAGCCGCAGGGCTTGGCACACGATTAGGAGAGATTACCCAAAAGATACCAAAGTGCCTCGTGCCTGTCCGAGGAAAAACATTACTCGCTCACACCATCGATCGCCTAAAGGCTGTCGGGGTCGATTATGTGGTGATTAACACCCATCATTTTGCAGAACAGGTCGAACGATACGTTGCCGAACAAAATAATTTTGGAATTACCGTACACCTCTCGAACGAACCTGTATTACTGGACACCGGCGGCGGAATTTACAAGGCGCGTGGTCACTTCGAAGGTGAGAGGGACTTCTTTGTGCACAATGCCGATGTCTTTCATTTTCTCGATCTCAAGCGGTTGCTCGCTCAACACCGCGAGAGTTCTTCGACGGCAACGCTGCTTGTGATGCCGCGACAAACATCGCGCTATCTGGTGTTTGATAGCGAAAATAATCTGGTGGGCAGAGTAATAAAGGGAGAGGAGCCGCAGCTCGTACGTGATACCGCAGTGCAAAATCTCTATGCCTTTTCTGGGATTCATGTTGTCTCGCCGGCGCTCTTTGGGCATCTGGCGTCTTTTCCCGAAGTCTTTTCGATTATTGACGGCTATTTCGAAGCGGTGCGGCACGGTGCCATGGTGCATGCCCACCTGGTTGCAGAGGGGGATTGGTCGGATGTCGGCACGCCGGAGCGATTAGCGGCGGTCAATTCTACTTCTTAAGCGAAGTATCGGAAGGAAAATAGTCGCGCCACCGCAAATCCACCAGTGAAGAGGTTGCCCCATCGCAATCTAATTCATCGGGATACTGCGGTTTCATACGCGCATCAATCACGATTGGCGCATGGAAAACAACGTGGTTGCGCACAAGTTCCTGAGCGTTGCTGTAAATGTCGGCGCCGGGCTCAAAGCGCGTAAACGTCGTCCAGAGAAATTGCGAGGCCGAAGACGCGCACTGCGCAGCGTTGTCGGCGAGCACAATCAGCGGCCAATTTTGCAAATCAGCTGATTTGGCGATATGCGATGCAAGCTCGGGGGCCGTGGCAAAAGAGGGTCCTTGTGCGACCAGGCAGCCGGCGCAAAAAACATGGGCATTAGAAAGAGGATTTGGCAAGCTGCCCGAGAACTGGCGCGGCAACGTGCGGATCGGTTCACCAACGCCCAACAGTACGCCCTTACTGCCGTGATTGACCTTCGGACCGGTATAATCGAGCGTATCCATGGCGAGATTGGAAAAGACATAGAGATCGCTGCGGAAGTCTGCGCGTTCGAGCACGTACTCGAGCACTCGTGGGAAGTTCTTAAGGTCTTGCGGCTTATCCGTCAGCAGCAAAAATTTTGTGAGTGACAATTGCCCCTCGCCGAGGATGCGAAACGCCGAGACCATGGCCTCACGCTTGTAGCGCTGCTTTACGACGGCCGCGGCGAGCGAATGGTAGCCGGTTTCGCCGTAGGTCCAGAGATCTTGAACCGCCGGCATGGCGAGGGGAAAAAGCGGCGAGAGGAGCTCCTGCAAATAATCGCCAAGGAAAAAATCCTCCTGCTTGGGCTTACCGACAACGGTCGCCGTGCAGATGGCATTCTCCCGGTGCAGCATCGCACGACAGCGAAATACGGGATAATCGTGCTGCAGTGAATAGTAGCCGTAGTGATCGCCAAACGGCCCTTCGGGTCTTAGTTCGTTCGGATCTACCTCGCCGATTAAGGCGAATTCGGCGTTCGCAACGATTGGAAGCGGGCCGAAGGGATTGGATGCCATTTTCAATTTTTTCCCTATGATCAATGAACTGAGAAGGAGTTCGGGTACATTCTCGGGAAGGGGAGCGACAGCGGATACAATCAGTGCGGGCGGTCCGCCGATATACACATTTATCGGCAGCTTTTGGTTGAGGGCTCGAGCCCGCTCGAGGTGAAATCCACCGCCTTTGCCAATCTGCATGTGCATTCCGGTTGAGGCGTCATCAAAACGCTGCATGCGGTACATGCCAAGGTTGGAGAGATGGGTTCCGGGCTCTTCGGTATGAACTAACGGAAGCGTGATAAATGCGCCACCATCGAGCGCCCACGTTT
>CAYTAW010000369.1:0-248 GCA_964435675.1 uncultured Bdellovibrionales bacterium | reverse complement strand
CAGCAACGGAAGTTGATTAAGTTTTGGGGGAACGAGCGCATTAGAAAGCACCGCGCCGGAAGCGCGCTTCTTGAATCCAAGTGAAAATAATCGGGCGAGCGTCGACCGAGCGCTCCATACGGCGCGAATACTCGGAGCGGGTGTTGAGCGCAGAAGACGGGCGATGTCACGCACTATGGCTTCGGGTTTTGGACCGAAGGCGAGATCAATACGTTTCTTGGTTCCGAATAAATTAGTTACCAGCGGAA
>CAYTAW010000368.1:0-3844 GCA_964435675.1 uncultured Bdellovibrionales bacterium | reverse complement strand
CTATTACGGTCATAGGCAATATATACTAATCATCTCAATAGTATCGCCCTCACTGCTCCGTTTCTTGATAGCCAACTTGAACATGCCTGTAAGTTATCATTGCTGCAGGGAGCGACTCGAAATTCCACAATAAATTGAGGACCTAGAGAATATATAGGAAGATAGAATTAGATTAACGGCGGTCAGAGACAGAAGATTTCGAGCTAGCATTGATGCGTAGCAGTTACTTTTTTTAGCGTATTATTGATGAAGTATCTCGCGCTAACTTTCTAATTAGACCGGACAGCCACCGTTCCGTTCAGCCTGCAAATTTCATCTGCAAACCTATCCACTTAGCGAGGACAACAAACTCCGCGGACATAGAACTCGAACGCTCCGGTACCGACTATAGAGAAACGATTGGCATAGACTCCGACGCCGTATTCTCTTGTATCACCACCCACATTCTGCTGATACGTTAGACGCCCCTGAAGCGCCACTTTAGTCCCTGCGGAATCCGGATAAAAGTTCACAACTGACTCGTCCTGGAGCAGATACTCGGTGAACTGGTTGCAAAAAACTTCAGCGTAAAGAATCGGATTGGAAGGGGTGAAAAAATTAGAGCGATAGTCCTGGCCGGTCATTCTGCAACCCGAAAAATCGACTTGTCCGGGTGCACCTTTTATCCCTACTACTCCAGCAGGTCCCTGAGGTCCCTGAACTCCAATTGGACCCACTGCTCCGACTACGCCCTGAATCCCCGGTACGCCTTGAGGGCCGGCCGCGTCCTGACTCGATGCAATCGACTGATTCAAGGTTACAGAGGAGAGAAGCTTCTCACCCTTTCTACATTTCGCTCTAACTAAAATGCTTCCATCACCCCTGACACAGACCACCTTGGCACTGGTTGCTGCATGACAATCACTGTAGAGCAGTACCACCAATGAAAATAGCAGGGATGCAAAAGTTTTCATCTTACACAACATACGACATCACCTGATGGATTGTAATTCCCCGAAGGACTGGCCAGGACTTGCGTAAATATATAACTGACACCAATCGGATATTTGTTGGTTGGATCCATAATAAAAGACTTCGATTGTACAATCGGCTTGTTTGTTTGAGAGCCAGAAGGAACAGGGTTGTATCCCGAAGAAAGCATAAATTCCGTAGCCGGGTTATTGCACTTTATCTCCAGAACGCCTGCCACACTTGCTGGAAGCCCGGCCGGGCCACCTGAGGTTGCCTGTTTGTAGTAACAACCACTAACTTTAAAAGCTGCCGTATCTCCTTTGGGACCCGCCGGGCCCTGCACTCCCTGAATTCCAACCGCGCCTTGCGGTCCCTGCCCCCCCTGTGGTCCCTGAGCTCCCTGCGGACCCTGTGGGCCAACCGGACCCGTGATGGCCGAAACCGAAACCGCCTCCTGCACCAGATTTTTGAGCGAGACTCTCTTCTCCCCTTTCCCGCAGCGGTTAGTACGAACCATTAGTGCGCCTTTCTTTGAACATAATATCTGAACAGGAGTCTTTGCAGCCAACGCCGGGAGAGGAGCAACTAAAAAAACGAGCAATATAGACAGTATAGGGAATTTTTTCATAGGAGGCATCTCGTAAACATTCTTCAGCACATTCAAAATTATTAATTATTATTATGCTGAATCGGTTGCAGGTTACATTTTTTCTATTCGAAACCCAAGTTGTCAATTATATAGGTAAAATAAACGGTAACGTAGCAGCTTCATGTTGAACGGCATATGTGACCATATCTCTTGAAGTCTTTGCTGAAGTCCCCATCAAGAATAGGCCAGTAATCTGAGTAGCTTCGCTACTGTGTAGGCAAGTTTCCATCGCAAGGTAGCAGCTTCTTCTTTGAGCACATCCCTTATCACGGAATTCTGAGAAAAGTTTCCTCAACTTTGCAAAAAAAATTCTTATGAAAACAGCCGTTACCTGATGGCTACTCGTCCTGATTCCCATGCCAAAGTGATGCCTCAACGATCGGAGCTCGAAATGATTCGGGACATGCCTCATGCAAGTGGTACATAAGGTCAAGTCTCCGTCCAAGCGGATTTTCCACGCCGCGAAGAGTCTGGCCGAGATCTCTTTTTTGAATGGGCAGGTCTAATAACTGATTTATTTTTTCAATAGCATGTCTTCTAGCATCGGGGCTGGCGTGCACCAGCGAATCCTGCGCAAAGCTCCCCGGTTTATTGATCGCATGCTTCAAGAGCTCAGGGAAGCTTCCTGGCACACCGCCTAGCTCCTCAAAGAACTGGCTTTGCTGTTGCCAGAAAACCTCCGGAAATCCCTCTGGCTGACGAACTAGCGAATCCGCGCAGTCATTAATAACAATTTTGCGGCACATTCGTTCAATAGCAGCCTCGTTGTTCGAGCAACCGGATAGGACTGCAACAGACTGGTTAACTAAATTATTAGTGCCGGAGCCAGTCAGATATGCACCCGCAAGAGGATTTGTCGTCGCGGTTGCCGCCGCTGCCGACGCACACGCATTGAACTGTCTTCGATTAAATTGGGGATCAACCATTGAACGCCTTGGTGAGCAGGAATAATCTCAAGATTTTCCAGGCATGTCCAGCTTCCGCAGACACATCTAACGACTACGGGGAAGCACAAGAGACTTCTCAATCAGGAAAAAATCGGCCCAGCTCTGATAGGTTTTTACTCATACTGTGGTGGGGCTACTCCGAATAAGTCGCGCTTCCAGACAGTTAAATCGAACTGTGAATTCGGGCATAACTTTATGAGTAGGGTAATTTTTGACGTCTTACCCCAAAGAAGCTGCCACCCTACTTTTTCACCAAACTGCTACAAAAGATTACTTGAAATTTTGTTTAGCGACTTAGTGGCTAGTTTGGCGTTATTTCGGACATCTTTTGATTTCAATATTTTCTTGATGGCTTTCCTCACCGAGCTTAATTCTGCATTAGAAGCAAACGCAGACGCAAATGAGATAGCTGCGCTGTTGGTGTTGAAGAAATTATCAAACTGCTTGAGTTGTAACTTTAAAGCAGTGGCGGTCTTTTTAAGCTTTTGAGGAGTTGCAGCTTTTGCTCTCGCCTTTACTCTCTTACTCAGCTCTTGCACAATCAACTTAAACTCTTGTCCCTTTAAGCAATCTATCACTCCATTTGCAGGTTGAACGTCGACATCCGCTACTCCACAGCCACATATTCCCGCAACTGATTTTGCCGGGTCACTCGGACATGCATCGACAACGAGGCTCGCCAATTCAGAACTGGCGGCGGGGTGCCTTGCTTGGAAAAATAAGGTGCCATTTGCATAAGCAAAATTACTCGGTGATGACCCGCTGGTTCCAGGCAGGTAGTCCTCTACCATTACCGTGCCAGCATCCGTCCCATCACTCTTCCAGAGCTCAGCACCATGCGCTGCATCTCCTGCACTAAAGTAGGCAATGCCGTCTACATCGAAGACCCTGCCGAGCCCAGTTGAAGCTGAGCCCGGGTTGATATCTTTGACTAAGAATGTTCCGGAGGTTGTGCCGTCGGTAACCCAAAGCTCCACTCCATGAACTCCATCATTAGCTCTGAAATAGACCTTGTTACCTACCCTGACAAAAGTGCTCATCTGCTCGTTCTGAGCATTCCCCGGAATTATGTTCATCACCAAGGTTGTTCCGGCTGCTGTACCGTCGGTGCGGAAGATAGCAGAATCGCCCGAAGCCACATTGGCTGTGAAAACAGCAAAGGAATCGAGTGCTGTAAAATTATCAGGATTTGAAGATGACGCTCCCGCAAGAATATCCAAGACCAGCGTAGTGCCTAGCGTGGTGCCATCGGATTTCCATAGTTCCACCCCACTAACTCCGTCACTCGCGCTAAATA
>CAYTAW010000367.1:369-3881 GCA_964435675.1 uncultured Bdellovibrionales bacterium | reverse complement strand
CCACGCCTCCTATAGGGAGGAGCGTCGCTTATCGCCCTTTCCCAGAATCACATCTCCGAAAATGCCTGGGAATCGAAAGGCGCGATAAACGCACGTAACTTTATTTTGGCAAGGTCATCTCAGCGCAACGAAAAAATCTTCTCATATACCGTGGCCCAAGACCGAGTACGATGAAAATGATGATTTTCATTTTTAAATACGGTAATTGAATTTTGTGGCTTGCTCTTTAGACACTCATCATAGAAACGCTGCGCTTGAGCAGAAGGTGCAATCGGATCGCGACCGCCGTGAAATAGATCCATCGAACCCGTGAATTCGCTCGGCGGACAACTAAATCCTTCAGGGGCATAAAATGAAATTAAAACTCCATGCTCAAATGCATTGGGCGACTGCCGCAGCGCCTCCAATGCAAGCCGAGTACCGAAACTGGATGCGACGAGGATCAGGTTCTTCGGTGGGATTTTTAATTCCCTTTCAAGAAAACGACTAGTAGTCAGCACATCTCGGGCCTGTCTCGGAAGATCCTCGACGCGCTCGTAGCTTGCCCCATAACCTGAAGAGCCGCGATAATTAGGAATTGCTACCGTGTAGCCGCGATCGAGCGCTAGTTGCACGCGAGAATCCCAGTCCGGCAGCTCTTGAATTGAGGGACCGCCATGAACAATCAATAACGCTTTAGCTTTTTCAGCAGGATTTTGCGCCGCAGGCTTCCATAGAACCAATGGAATAGAAAATCCATCGCCGCTCTCTATAGTTCGTAATTCTGGCGCAAGCAAGGTTTTCCGAATTACCGGTGGCGGACGTCGTATGATATCTGGATTGACGGCCTCGGACTTAATATCAAATGCTCCAATCGAGTACGGTTCGTGCGGCGGAATGCGCATATAATAAATAGATGAGCGACTGGCCGAGAGCGGCAATAACCGTTGACTCCCCACCTCTGTGGTCAATTGTTTCAAATCATTGGCCATATCGAGCGAGGAACGCATGATACTACTAATGCCCTCTTTGGCGCGCTCAAAGAGAAATCCCTTGCTATCAGGAAACCAAACAGGCCTGCGAATATCGAACTGCTCGTCTATCAATGTGGAGACACTCTCCGCCGCTTCATCGATAAGTTTTAAGGAAAAATATTCATCGCTAGCCCCACGCGCCGAGGCTAATATATATTTTTGATCAGGAGACCACGCGAGGTCGCGAATGTACGCGCCCGGGGATATGAGAATTCTCTTACTTGCCTCAGCCGAATGCGCACGCTGAATGGCAACCGAGCCGGGAATGTCCGCCACGCTGTAGGCAATCTGATTGCCATCCGGCGACCATATGAAATCACCGCTCCGTGAAATGACGCCTATTTCATGATACCGGGGCGTTTCCATCTCTAAACTCGATACCAACAGCAGTTTTCCGCCATTCATGGTATTCTTTCCGTAGATCAGCAAGCTTCGTCCATCTGGCGACCATCGCACGGGAAACGTCGCATTCTGCGAAATTATGTCTGGATACCTGGTGACTTTACCCGAAAGAAGATTCCAAACGCACAGCTGAAATCCCATACCGCTGGAAATGCTCTCGAGAAAGGCGATCTCTTTTCCGTCGGGCTTCCATGCAAGGGCGAGCTGCGATTCATCCGAGCGCGACCGCGCCAATTCCTTCCCATCCCCGACTCTATCCACGGTCAACAGAAATTCGTCCTCGAGCCGACTCTTCATTAAGGTAGCACTTCCATCCGGCGAGACCGAAACGGGAAAAGGATACTGAGAGAGGAGCTGTTTAGTTACTGCGGAACTGCTGAACCAATTGGAAATATCAACAGAGCGCCGCGGCAGCTGCAGCGCGTACACGAGCACGCAACCAAATAAAAAAGCGAAGAAAAATGATTTTTTAGAGGCCGGGCACGATTCCATAACTGCCCTACGATAGCGCTTTCGGCGGGTTCCCAAAAGAAGCCTTAAAATAGGCCACGTTAAAGGAAACTTTCGCTCCTTCTTTGCGATATATCGAATGGGACTGTCATATACAAATCCATGGAACCGGTACAATTTGCATTTATACCATTAGCTGAGGAGGACATAAGTCGGCTCGCCCAGACTCAAAACGCCCTGCGCGAATGGGCAGAGCGCGCGAAGTGTGATATCGCGGCTTCTCGTAGGCGATCGGCATCACAGATTAGAAACTGCAGAAAAGCGCTGCGCATACAGTAAGCGCGGCGACTGAAGCGCTCGTCGCAAGAACTGCGAAATGAATATGATGAAAAGTTTGAAATCGAGGCGCGAAAACTTTCGGCAAGGTGCCGGTCGGATGCTTTGACACTCGCACACGAAAGTATAACGAAACTAATTGGCCAGCTACCGGACGGCATGGGAGAGATTATTGCGAATCAAATAGACGCGCTGCTCTCGCGCTACGGGAGAACCGATGCGACCGCGCGCGCTGTTCCTTTGGAGCTAGAAGTTGCTCCCCTGCTTAAGACTTCCGCTGCAATTGGGCGTCTCTGTCAAAAACACTCGATTTCGTCAAAAGGCGGCTACCATTCTGCGCCGTACGACGCATCCCTTGTATTTCCTTCGGGCAAACTGCATTTCTCCCTAAAAGGCGAAATTGCACACGCACTTGCCACCTGCTCCGAATCACGCCGAGCAAGCGAAAGTTTTAGGGTCGGAGCGGCATAGCCGATGATAAGAGCTGAAGCGGTTCCGGGCCGACTCTACATCGAAGGGAGGATCACCGGCACGAAAGGACCGCTGTTGACAGCAGAGTTGCCACTGGCGTCGCTCGGATCACTTGTCGAGATACAGGTGGACGCCGAACATAGAATTGCCGGAATTATAACCGCATTTTCTGGAACGAGCATGACTATCGCTCCGTTCAGCGATAGTAGCGGAATGCGAATCGGAAGCGCCGTCTACACTTCCAACGAAGCGCTCAACCTTTCGATCCCCGCGGCGTTTGAGGGCGCAATCCTAGACGCGTTGGGCAATCGCTTGCAAACAACAAAACAAGACGATACAGGGCAGATTGCGCTACGTCTTCGCGCAAATGCGCCATCTCCCCTGAGCCGCTTGCCCATCACAGAACAGCTCTATACTGGAGTTAGCGCGATCGACATGTTCTGCCCGATCGGCTGCGGTCAGCGGCTCGCACTGTGCGCTCCAGCTGGCACTGGCAAATCCACTTTGCTCGGGATGATCGCCAGAAATGTACCGGCGGACAGGGTTATCGTCGCCCTCATCGGCGAACGCGGCCGTGAAGTGCGCGCGTTCATTGAAGACAATCTCGCCGGTCATCCGACTAGCACCGTCGTCGTTTCGACCAGCGACGATGTGCCGATAAAAAAGATTTTTGCAGCCGAAACGGCGCTCTCTATTGCCGAACGCTGCCGAGATAAGGGAGAACACGTGCTATTAATCGTTGATTCCCTGACGAGACTCGCCAGAGCGCTGCGCGACATCGGACTAGCAAATGGAGAACTGCCAGTCCGGCAAGGATATCCCGCATCGGTCCTTGTAGAG
>CAYTAW010000367.1:0-359 GCA_964435675.1 uncultured Bdellovibrionales bacterium | reverse complement strand
CACCGGAACCGCCGAATGGGGCTCAATCACGGCAATCTTTTCATTACTCGAAGAGGAAGGCGCGTTGAACGACTATCTTTCGCATGAAATTGTCAGCCTGCTTGACGGGCAGATCTACCTCGATGCAGGGCTTGCCCAGCGCGGAAGATTTCCCGCAATCGATATCAACAAGTCGCTTTCCCGCTTGAACGCCAAATTGCTACCCGACGACCTGCGCAGCGCACAAGCGAGTGTGAGAGCCGCAGTTCAGCGCATCTCCCAAGATCGCGAGCTTATTCTATTTGGCGCAGAGCCTGACGCGGAGATGCGGGCACTCTTCGGGATCGAGAAAGAGATTGCGGAATTTCTTTACCAAGAAG
>CAYTAW010000366.1:0-3889 GCA_964435675.1 uncultured Bdellovibrionales bacterium | reverse complement strand
CCACTGCACCAGCGAGGTCTTTAGCGGGCGCGTATCGCCAGGAGCCGCTGCGCGCACGACGCTCAACGTGTCACATTGCCGGCGCTGATCGAGATATTGCTTGAGACTCTCCTGCCCAAGAGATCCATAATACCGGCTCAATTCCGCGTCTATCTTTCGCCGAACCTGAGAAGAACTAACGACATTCAATAGTGACGAGAGACGTTCGAAATAGAGCGCCGCGGGGACTGCGCCAGCCTTATAGGCTCCCTCGTTCTGCAACATCGCATCAACCTGCAGCGCCGCCAATTCATCCTGGGCTTCCGCAAAAAGCGTTGGGAATTTAAGCTGAATCCGTTCGCTCCACTGCACTACCTGCGGAAACTGCGGGGGAATAATCATTTTGACTGTGTTGGGCGAAGTGAGCAGGTGTTCAATGAAATTTTCCTGCCGTACCGACAATCGCTGCGTGATCTCCAAAAACTTCTTCAGCAAGCCATACGCGCGCTCTGTCTTGTTTGCCCACAGGAAAATCTGAGCTGCCGAAAAGATAACTTCGGAATTGAGCGGATCACGTTCAAGGGCAAATTGCGCGGCGGCCTGGTAGTCACCCACAGTCAGGGGATCGCTGCACGGAGCCTCCGCCAGCAACTGGCGTACGTTCGCCCAATGAATAAGCAAGCGACTGTTGAGCGGATCGCGAGAGAGCGCCCCGCCGAGCTGCTGCAGCGCACGGCAAAAGAGGGCGATACGTTGATCTTCGTTCTTCTCAAGCAGCGCGGTCCGGTATAGCAAGCGCGCCGCGCGATAACCGGTTTCAGCCGCGGCAAGCGGGAGTTTTGCGGCGCGTTCGTAATCATGCCCAAGCACAAAGATATTTTCTTGCTCAGCCCGAGGCGCCAACGCGTTGGTCGCACCGACCGATAATACAGATTCAGGCGGGGCCAAGACAGCAATCTGGCTGAATGAATAAAATTCTATGACGCTCAAGGCGAACGACGCCACGAAAACAGGCGCCAAACAGTATGCGATGAATCTATTCACTGCGCCAACCTTACTAAAATTCAGCTCCGCGCAAAAGAATATTCTGGGAGCACCGGACGAATCGCCCTTTTTCGCGAGTTCCTAGGCGGCGCTCTCTTGATCTCGCCCCGCGCGGGTCACACCCCGTTCGGCCGAGGCGATGAAGTCGCACAAGACTTTAACTTGTGTCGAGCTTGAAAATTCAGACCGGACGCGTTCGACGCGATCACGCATTTTACCTTTACCGAGGAAGAGACCTCGGTAGGCCGCTTTGACGGCGCGAATCTCCTCCGTCGATACACCGACGCGCTCAAGCTTGATCACGTTAATACCGCATAAGCGCGCGCGATCGCCCTGGGCGATGCAGAAGGGCGGAATATCTTGATTCACCATCGCGCCGGCACCGAGCATGGCATAATCCCCGAGACGCACGAATTGATGGATGCCAACCAATCCCCCAACCACCGTAAAATTGCCCATGGTTACATGACCAGCAATCGCCGCCGAATTCGCGATAATATTGCCGTTACCGACAACACCGTCGTGGCCCAGATGCGAGTTGGCCATGAAAAGATTGCCATCGCCGATAGTCGATCGCATCCCGCCTCCGGCGGTGCCGGGCTGGATAGTTACAAACTCACGGATGATATTCTTCGAACCGATCGACAGAATACTATCCTCGCCCCGGTACTTCAGATCTTGAGGAGCGGCGCCAACAGAACAGAATTGAAAGAATTGATTTTCATCTCCGATCGACGTGTTGCCCTCGATCACCACGTGGCTCGCAATCCGGTTATTTTTGCCTAGCACCACGCGTGCGCCGATTATCGAGTACGGGCCAATGACGGTGCCTGCGCCGATTTTGGCGGCAGGATCGACAATTGCCGTAGGATGAATCTGCGCTGCGATATCGGACATTAGTCGGCCTCCGCCGCTGTTAAGGTTCCACTGCAGGCAAGCTTACCGTCGATGGTCACTTCCCCAGCCATTATCCAAAGCGGACGCCTCTTCTTTACCGACTTCATTTCGATGCGCAGCACATCGCCAGGAATTACTTGACGCTTGAAACGCACGTCGGTTGCACCCGTCAAGAATACCGTCTTTCCAGGTATCACCCCGTCAGACGAACGAATGGCGAGAATCGCGGCGGCCTGCGCCATGGCTTCGATAATCATCACGCCTGGCATCACCGGACGGCCGGGAAAATGCCCGGTAAAATAAGGCTCGTTCATGGTTACGCACTTAACGGCAACGATCCGCTGACTGTCGTCAAATTCAGTGACGCGATCGACCATCAAAAACGGATAACGATGCGGCAAAATCGACTGGATTGCTTGTATATCAAAAACGACCTTCTCTCCTTCGCTCATGGTAATGTCCCCTAATCAGTAATTTTCACGAATCTGGCTATGATTTCAACGAACGCTCGTCGAGCGCTTCGATGATTTCGCTGGTCAAATTAATTGTGTCCTTCGCATATAGCACGACGCGCCGATCATAATCGAGCACGAAGCGGCTTTTGCGTTTTTCGGCAAGCACTTTGGCTATATCGTCGATCTGCCTCAAAACTTTTTCGAATTCCGTTTGCTGAAATTTCATCAGCTCACGCTGCGCATCCTGCGCAAGACGCGAATATTCGACGCGCTTCTTTTCGAATTGTTCGCGCTTTTCAGAAATTGCCGAAGCCGAAAGAATCGAAGACTGTTTTTGAATTGCCTCATCGAGTTTTTTCAGATCGGCTTCCATTTTTAAGATCACTTCGCTGCGTTTCTTTTTCTCTTGCTCGAAATTGGCGGCCGCGGCCTTGCCAGAGATCGATTCTTCGAACACTTTATTCATGTCGATTACCAGAACCGGCTGTTGCTCTGCCGCAATCGCAGTCCGCGCGCCCACCGCAGAACCGATGGTCAATAGGATTGCCAAAACGGAGCGAAGACAGAACAGAGAGGAACGAGAAAATGACATAAAACGCTTCATAGTGGGTTCCTAAACGACTAAAGAGGCGCGCCGAACGAGAACTGCGTCACCATCCCCTCTCCCGGGAGCGGATCAACCGGGTATCCGAATTCTAAACGAATCGGCCCCATCGGAGAAGCCCAACGGATGCCGTATCCGTACGCCTTTCTCATTGCGCTAAATTCTATTTTTTGCGTGTCGTCGAACGCGTCTCCGATATCGTAGAAGACGACACCCTTCAATCCAGCGGAATTTACCAATGGGAAAATAATATCCCAGTTATTTATGAACTGTTTGCTACCGCCGTATTCATTGCCATTTATGTCTTTCGGGCCCATCGAGCGCGCGTCATAGCCGCGAACAGAGTTGATACCACCCGGAAAGTAGCGTTTGAACAACGGGAATGGATCGTTGCTGCGGCTTTCGCCATAACCGAAGCGGGTGCGCCAGGAAAATACCAAGTCGCCCCAGTCACCCTGCAAAAGAGGATGGTAGAGGGTTTGATTCGCTTCAACTAAATAATAGTCCTGCTCACCACCCAATCCGGCGTTTTCATAACTGACGCCCTGTATAGAACCCGTCGTCGGGTTCATCGGATTATTTATCGTATTGCGCGTCAGCGACGGAGTAACCGCGGAAACGGTAGAACTCCCTTCACTATCTTTTACGAGCTGGGCGGAACTATTCTCATCGACGTTATCAATCTCAATTCCCGCATACTCATATTTAGTATTGAACTGAATATCTTTGAGTGTCTCGCCAAATATCTGCTCAAGCGGATACCCAACATTGAACGCGCCGCCTGTAAGGCCACGATCAAAGTCGCGAAGCTGGCGATTCGTACTATAGGCATCCACGCCTAGGGCCAAATAGCTGTCATTGACGCGTCGATCATTGAGTGAGAACACGATATTTTCCTGCAGTGTTCCGA
>CAYTAW010000365.1:0-3890 GCA_964435675.1 uncultured Bdellovibrionales bacterium | reverse complement strand
GCCTGAAACTCGATGCCGTCCTCAGCGTTGGTATATTGATGTTCGAGCACTTTGACGATGGCGGATGCGGACAGACGGTTATCGTGACTAAGCCCGGAGCCATCGATAATGGCGAACTCTTGTGAATCGATACCGAGATTGCGTAAATCTGCGCCAATTCTATTGAGCCCGTCGGCAAAGGATAGGTTACCGGAATCTTGTTTGCCTAACATATACACGAGTTGGTTGGCCGTAACGTTGGTGCTGAAATTGTTGAGTCCAATCAAAATCTGGCTTAGAGGCTGTGAAGAGTGTTCGAACTCTAAAGAGATGGCGTCGTTTGAGATAATCGAGCGGTAATATACCTTGCAGTTTCCGCCGATTCCCAAGCTCTTCAAGAATTTAACAAAGACGCGCCCAAAATAGTCGGCGGGATTCTCGACACTGCGGTAGGTGAGTATGCAGACCGAGTCGTGGGCGACCGTTCCTCCAAGTTCAAATGATAGGCGGCACCCTGAATCGCTGCAAATCGAGCGGTCTTCGACCGCTACTGGATCGCCCTGTAGATTGGTGGTCGAAACTTTGCCGGTGAGTGAGGTTTCAGCCTCCCACGGGTCGGTCACCGCGCGCGCCGGTTTTCCGGGTGTCGTGGGGCAAACTTCAAAGGCGATGCTGTTGTAATTGAGTTCAAGCGCTGAGGCGCCCCCTTCATAGGCACGCGCGCCGCTGCGGGCGCGGCGATCGGTAAAGGCGGATTCGTCGAGAACAACGGTGTCAACCTGGCGCACCCCAGCTTTGTAGATCTGCCGTGCGATCTGCCAGAGCGCTTCGCTCGTTAGGCTGGGATCGCCACTGCCCCGTAGTGCGATAAATTTGGCTTTACCTGCGTTTAGTCCGCCGATGGTAACTTTCGTTTTCCAGGTAAAATCGCTCCCGAGGCGCGTCAACGCTGAATTTGATGTGATTAGTTTCATCACACTTGCAGGTTTCATTGGCTTGGATGGATTTAGCTCGTAGACGCTCTCGCCTGTATTCAAATCTGTTACGAGGATACCCATGGCGTCCAACTGCTCAGGTTCAATAAGGGCGTCAATTTCTCGAGAGATCGGGGTTAAGCGCAGAGATTCGGCGCGGGTATTTTGAACGTGTACCGAAAAAGCGAGCATAACCAGAATCGCAGATTTTAGCGTTTTTACCCCTATCTGTGGCCTCTGAGTTCGCAACATATCTATTCCCGGAAGAAAGCGGACTAGATATGACTAGCACATAAGGCGCGATTGGCGAAGACGACGATCGAGTCGTCATAATGTCGCGATTGGGAGATTGGGCTCCTAACGTTGCTGGGGCAAGTTTAAACATTGCCCAGCTAGTGATTTTTTATGCGCTTATTTCATGAGACATCCTGTTCACGGAATTGTGGCGAGCCGTAGCTCCTACCGTACTGATGCCAGCAAAAGTTCCATTGAGAATTGCGACCGGCCCGTTGATGCAATACCGGGCGCTGCATTGTAAGCCGTCGGCTATCGGCGTGATTTCGTTTGCGCTTAAATGCAGAGGAGGTTTGTATAGAAAGTGAGCAGCCATTAGTTCTAGGGCTGATGGCTGCTCGCAGAAATGTGAACTAGAATCTACTTGCAGGTGATGGTAAGTGAGGATAAGCCTCCGGTGCTACGCCCTGCAAAGTTTCCGCGATATCCCTTAATTGGAAGTGCGACCTCACTCGCGCTATTCAAATAATTGGTTTCGCCAATTAGGCTTCCTTTGATACGTCGCATTTGGGAAACCTGGAAGGTCACTACTCTTGATGTATCCTGAAGGTATAGATCTTCATCGGGAATAGTCCCCGGCTCGAGTAATAGTTTGCTACCGGAGCTTACCAAGAGACAGAGTGTTCCCTTTAGTCTCTGATCTCTTACGTCTTTTCCTTTAATACAGAGGTTCTGGTGTAGGTAGAGATCGTCTTTTAGATCTTGCGCTATGGTGAAATGGAAGAATGGATCATTCGGATGTTCGGCGGTACTGTGGTATTGAATTGACAGCCCTTTGGTATCAGTTGTCAAAAAGGAAACATCGCACGAGAGCGTCTGAGCTGATGCGATTGGGGTAAGGTTACATAAGAGGGAAAAAAAACAAGGTAGTAAAATTTTTTTCATTGGTATCTCCGGGATTTGATTTTTTCTGGAGCTGGACTAATGCAAATTCAAGGCCGCGAACGCCATTATAAAAATTGAGTTGAGGCAGGATTAATGAGGGCTGATTCCACTTGAACAGCGTGCGCACGTTAATTCAAAATTCATAGTCGCCAAATCGCCGAGGCTGACGTTATCCGGGATTTTCAGTGACTACGCTAAAGCCCAAAAAGAAGAACTGCTAATCCGATTCTGCGCAGATTGCTCATGCAACGATAGTCGCTACTTGAATCGCTACGGTAATATTTCTAAATTAAAAATTCCAAAAATATTCGCCAAAAGCTTAAGCATTCCCTTAGGCGGTTCATCGTTGCCCTCTGATATTGTCCAATTGATTGAGGTATCTCGCTATAATCGACTTTGGAGTTAAGCGCCGTGGAATGTGACTGGTGTGAAGTCTCAATCAGCAACGGTCTGACCGAAAAAAGCGGTGAGTTGAAAAATTAGCAGAAACGGGAGCTGCTGATGCTCAATGCGTCTATGCTTTTGAGGTGCAGCGTGCTTCGTCGAGTTCTTTATCGTTCATCGCCGAAGTTTCTTGCTCATTAATAGCGACGAACATTTTGAGATCGTCTGGGACATCGGAATCCTCGTAAATCGCTTCAACCGGACACTCCGTGGCGCATGCGCCGCAGTGGATGCATTCGTCAGGGTGTATGACGAGCATGCCGGGATCGGTCCCGTCGTGTGCGAGAGGAAGGCCGTATTCATCATTATATTTTTTCTTCTTGATATCGTAAAAGCAATCAACCGGGCAGACTTCGACGCAAGAGCGATCTTTTCTTCCGATGCAGCGGCGGGTAACAACGTAGGCCATGGGGGGAAATACCTTTCTTGTATTAATAAATTACGGGGAGAGCTTAGCAAAAAATAGAGGTGGGGGAAAATGAATGGATTGGTTTTTTTGCGGTGGTTGCCATGGAAAAATCCGTCTTCGCGTTGTTGACGAGTAGTGGTGGTGGTTTTATTGGAGGACGCTACGGCGGATTATTTCATGCTCTATTACTGCGCCCCTTTGGGGCTGATTTGAGAGGAATGAAATAAAAAAAGGGACGAATCGTGTAGCTCGATTCGCCCCCCAACTCGCAGAAAGGATGGTGTCATGCCTTATATAGAAACTATCGGAACAAAGTTTTATTCTTTAATAATTGGGCGCTAAATTTTTCAAAAATTTTAACCTTGGTAAGTTATTGAAATAATTATTAAAAATATGGTGCATGGCAACTATTTTCAAGAAAATCGAAAAAGTTTTTTTGGTGAGTTCGTTCACTACTCCCCAAGTTCGAGGGCAGGGGCGGCGTTCTCCAAGAATCGTTAACTTGTTGATTTTCATCTGAATTTCAATTATTTGCCAAAATGCAAGCTGATCCGATATAACGAGAGACTCATTTTTGAATGGGGCCCGATCGCCAAGTTGGCTAAGGCAACGGTTTGCAAAACCGTCATCGCCGGTTCGAATCCGGCTCGGGCCTTACCTTGATCCACCTTTCTTGATAAAACGCTCGCCAGCTCGCATTTGGCTGAGGAGTGGCGGCTGTTTGCAAAAATCGTTATCGCCGGTTCGAATCCGGCTCGGGCTTCCAATCGAGTCGCGCCAGACGCCGTTTCGGGGCGAGCTGTTACTATTCTTCGGGGTCGATTGGACCTTGGGCATGAGAGGGGCGTCTGGGTCAAAAAATAACCATTACAAATTCAATAGCTTATCAGGAATAGTCCCTTGTT
>CAYTAW010000364.1:2824-3898 GCA_964435675.1 uncultured Bdellovibrionales bacterium | reverse complement strand
GATTACTTTAATACCGCGCGCTTTTAGAGCCGCAATCGTCTGCGCCGATGTATCAACTAAATCGATATCGTACATTTGTGCGACGACTGACGTATCGAGCGCCCCCGAAAGCTGCCACTGCCAGCTCGTTCCGGGCGCGGGCTTCCAAATAGAGGAAGGCCTTCCGGATGGCGTGGGTGACGGTGGCACAACTGACGTCGCAGAAAAACGCACTCTCAGCCGCGGACGGCCAGTGCTCGAACGCGCTTCATTGGAATAGAAAGTAGCGACATTCTTTCTCCCGTCGCGGTTCGTTTTTTTCTTGGTGCGCAGCCGAAACTGCACCTTACCCGTTTGGTTGATCGTCGAAAGTGCTGATTTGGAAATGCTTATTTCAACCTGCCCAGTTGCACCCGTGGACGATCCAGCCTTGACTCCTCCCACAGCATAAAAGTCCTGCGCTTCAAGGGAGGGAACAAAACCAAAGTACCCTGAGCGCGCCTCGAGTAGAATCCTCTCGAGCGGCGCTATCGGATTGATGCTCCTGGCCGAAGAGTTCGTCAAATAGAGAGTCGCCGAAAAGATGGTCGCTCCCGCGGGGATAGCCGATGTATCGAATGACAAAATAGATTTGATTTGGCGGTTACGCGCGTCGTCGCCGACCTTGATTGCGAATCGATCGCTATTTCGTATCGTCGCGCTGCGAACGGTATCGGTTGAGCTGCTAATTACCCCGCGAATACTCCCTGTTTCAAAGGCATCGCTCAGATAAAAATCGCTGGTCGTGTCTGCGCGCGCCATGGGATAGTCAGCCAGAACCGCAAGAAGAGCGGCTAATATGAAGCGCAATAAACAACGGTACATATAAGAATTCTAAATTGATTATATCCCGAACGCCAGTAAACCCGCCAATTATTTAGCCGACAACCTAGTTTCATATCAAAACGCCGCACTGCGCGATTACTCGGCGGTGCGGCGCGGTCTCCGGCCCCGCGTAATGGCCGGGCCCTACTTAACCCTCGCAGCAGCGATTTTCTCTGCGGCAAGCTCTGCGCTTCTGAGCTCTCGTCTTCGAAATACAGTAAAGATCAATTG
>CAYTAW010000364.1:229-2814 GCA_964435675.1 uncultured Bdellovibrionales bacterium | reverse complement strand
AGAGTCGGCGTAACTGCCGGTGTCGCATTTTCCGTATCAAGTGAAGCACTCCGAGGAACAATCGGCGTGAAAGTAGCGGTGGCTACCGGCCTGCCGGGAGCAACTGAAACCGAATAGGTCTTATCCGCAATGAACGTCAACGTATAAATATTGCCAGTGCTATTTACACCATCCGCTCCAGTAATGCGCATTGCCGTTCCCGATTTAGCGACGATTGTCATCTTACCTTGCCCCTTGAAGGTGAAGTTAAGATTGGTGCCATTGCCACTGAGCGACGTCAGGCGCGACAGTGCCGGCATAGCGGTAATACGCGTCGCGTCGGCTGAAGCGGCACCCATCGTTACGACAAAGCGGCCCCCCGAATCCGGCAAGAACACGCGCGTGTTTGAATATGCGTACCAATTGCCGACATTTTGTATTACCTGGTTCGAACCCTTCGGCCGATCGACAAGAAGCGAGAACGTGCCAAGTCCCGAACCAGTCACCGTAAGATCGAGCGGGTTGTTTGCCGCTGACTTGACGGATGCTCTCATCAGCGCAGGAATACGCGCTGATAGATCGGCTCCCGTGACATATTCAGTATCGGCATTGGCCGCATACGAAAAAGTATCTTCGTACATCGCGACAGAATATGGGGGCGTGCTGGTAAGGTTTTCCGTAGGACCGTAGTCGTGCCACGCCATCTGTAGAATCGGCTGCGAAGCGAACTTACTCAGGTCATCAATTTGATGCCGCCAAATCGTGGCTGCCGTTGCCGCACTCTGCTTACGGAAATCGAGCATTGTAAAATCGGGCGTCATATTCGGGCTCAAGTATACCATTGCCGAGGTTGGATTGAGGTATCCAAATGCGCCGTGAAAGCCCGCCCCCTCGTTGCGTTCGAATGCTGCGCCAAGGCTCAAGCCAAGACTGTAATCGATACCGGAAAATCCGCCGGTAAGATGAGCGAACCTGCCGTACTGCTCGATTTTGAGAGCCGTTGCCAGCGTATCGGGCATCCCCGGAACGGCGGCTCCGGTAACCTGGACCCCAAGTTTGGATGTCAGCAGCGAATTCGAGGTGCCGAATTCAAACTGAAGCTGAGCATCGGTCAACTTGTTCGTATCCGAAGTTATTGGATAAATCTCATTGCGGGGGCCACGTCCTTCAGCGTGGGTATAGCTATGATTTCCGATTTCATGACCTCTGGAAATGAGGGCTTTATAGTACGGGGTATTTCGCGCCCAATCAGTGTACTCCCCTTGACTTCTGTTGTTTCCGATGTCGACGTAGAAGGTATGCACAACATTGTATCTCGATTTGAACCTATCGGCGAGCGACGCAAGCGGAGCGAGCACTGTATTATAAAGCGCGTAAATTTTCGCCTCATCAACGTCGATGCGGCTATGGAAGATGCTCGCATTACGTCCCATTTGCAGCCATGCGTTGTTCGTTGTGCTCGAAGGAGCAACAACCCAGCGCAACGCCGACCAGAGCACGTCGGTATCGCCGAGGAAGTTATCAGTCCCGTAGTGGATGTTACGTCCGCCGGTTATTGTCGCGAGCACGGCACTACGTGGAGTGACGTCACCGTTAACCTGCTGATAGACGAGCTTGGCGGCGTTGATGCCGGCATTCGGTTCGTAAACATGGAAAATCGGCTGGGTATAGGTGCTCTTTTGATAGTGGCGAAGCACGTCGGTCGAAATATACTTTTTCATCACCGGATGCGTCAGATCGCCCGGGACGAGTTTCACTGAATTCGCCGTGCCGCTGCTTACCGGCGAGATACCGAAGACGAGTGCTTCGGTTGCGTAAGGCGCCGCGCTGATTACGGCGCCCGTTTCATCGTTGGTCAAGAAATCGCCTGAGGCGACTAATCCGATCTTATAGCGGTAGCAGGCATCAATAACGGTTGCGACAGTGCGCGCCGCGTTCGCCCTCTTCACGTGGGAGAACAGAGGGAATACAAGCGCGTCATAGTTTACGATATTGGCAGGATCAAGCAGCTCATCTTCAGCAAGCAGGTCGAATGGAATTCCTGCCATCATTGCCTGATGTTGAACCGACATGAAAAGCTGAGAATAGGCTTTTGAATCGAAATACTTTGCGGCAGTTGTTGCCGAGTGAACAATCCCGATTCGCTTACTGGTATCGGTACGTTCCGGGCGAACGGTAGCACTCGCGGTATATTGAAATGCCGAGAAGATCGATGGCAGATACACTGAATTATTGTACGCGAAAAGCGTGTTAATTTTTGTCGGCGATCCGGCAAGGTAAAGCCGCGGGAGCTGAAACTCTACAAGCCCGGGCTTCGACCCGACGATCAAGGACGCAAACAGAGAGGTCGCACCGCTGGCGTTGGTGTAGCGGTAGAGCAGCGCGCGCGTCGCGGTGGAACCGATACCAGTAATTTGAATTACATATTCTGCTCCGCCAGCATTACCGAAGACTTGATAGCCGGTTGCCGCATTCATGTCGGAGTTTATGTACACCGTGGCTGTTGTGCCCGGAGTGAAAACGGGAGATTTAAGCGCGAAATGATAAACGTTAAAGAAGGAGTCGAAGGTGTTGTACACCTCGTTCCCACCGGTGCCGATGTACGG
>CAYTAW010000364.1:0-219 GCA_964435675.1 uncultured Bdellovibrionales bacterium | reverse complement strand
TTCCAATCGGTAAAGTTTCCATCCGTTACAATTGCGTGACCAAACGATGGCCGCATCGCCGAAAAAAGTATGGAAAAAAGAACATAAAGGGCAAGTTTGGCGGCAAAGGAGCGCTGCGTGCTTACAAGCATAACATGTCTCTAATATTAAACTTTTTTAATTCAAATACACGAGGAGCGGGAGCACAATTGGGAGGGGGGAGAAATCTTCGGTCAAAGT
>CAYTAW010000363.1:0-3912 GCA_964435675.1 uncultured Bdellovibrionales bacterium | reverse complement strand
TGCTTGCACTCAGTTCTACCGTTGAAGGGGACGCGACCTCTCTTTATATCGCCAAACAGCTCGAAGAGCGCGGCGTTCGAGCTTCACGGCTTGCGCAGGGAATGCCGAAGGGGGGAGAGCTAGAGTATGCCGATGAAGTTACCCTTTCTAGAGCGCTTGCCGGCCGCAGTATCATTGCTGGATAGCCCCATTCTAAGCTGTTTTTTGACAATACCTTGACTCCACTGGTCTAACCAGTTTAGATTGCGAGCGTTATTTTTATACCTTGAGTTCCCCGGTAGCTCAGTTGGTAGAGCAGGTGGCTGTTAACCACCCTGTCGCTGGTTCGAGCCCGGCCCGGGGAGCCAAAATTCATTTGGCATACATGCAATTGAGGGGGGCTCCACCGTGCTGGTCTCTCACATGTGTAGCTGGTTCGAGCCTCCGGCCCGGGGAGCCAAAATTCATTTGGTATGCATGAGATTGAGGGGCTCCGCCGTGCGGTCTCTCAGGAGCTTTAAAAATTACAGCTGGCTCTTTGATTTCTTCTACCCGATACGCTTAAGGTGGGAAACGATTTCATATCGAGTGGGGTGTCGGTTGGAAAGTTTCTTCTTAATTAAACTAAGAAATTTTCAGCCAACAAATTACTGATCACGTATGAATCAAAGAATTCGCTTAAAAGCTCAGTAATGTGCGCTCGCGCTGTCGGCGGATCCTCCGTGCGCAAAAAAAGTTCCATTCGATCTACGAGATATTCGAAATGTTTATTAAGGCGACTAAATGCCAAGCGATCGGACTCGGCGAGCGCGTCCTGCTGATGGCTCCATCCGTACAATTCTCTTAAGTTGCGCGCGTGTTCGGCGATTGCTTCGGGCGGCGCGCCCTGAAGACTGAGTCGGAATGCCGCCAGATAGCTTGATTCGACATGAAAAACTGCCGTTTTGAGAGACCGTGGACTATGGTACTCGTGCGGATCGCGCAGCGCGGCGAACTGATGGTCACCAAGCGCCGAGATGTTTCGCACCAAATCTTCGCGAATTCCTTTTTCAGATTCGATATTGCCACCCTTGTATAAAGTCAAGTAGCTATCCGCAAGTGCGGCTTGTTGGCGATGGTAGGTTTCGCCCGTTGGAGGGTGCGTACGCGCAAGCTGTGTCCGGCGCAAGTCGGTCGGTGAGAGTCTTGTGCCCTCAGGAGATGAGCTGGCGAATTTCACGGCCGCGGGACATGCGGGCTGCAAGAGCTTGGCAGTTCTCGGGTGGCCAAAAAAGCTTTTTATCCGAATGCGGTAGAATTTCGTACAACTTTACGGCTCTAAGGACGCGCTTTTCATAAAGCGGGATTTCACTGATGTCGAATTGAGGGGATATTCCGTCACTTGAGGATGTCGCTTCTCCGTTGAGATTGAAGTGCGACAGCAGAATGCCGGCGAGTCCATTGCACGCTTCCAAGTATTTGAAAAATTCTGTGCGGTGGTCCTGATTTTTCTCGAAAACAGAGGCGAGAATCTGCCCGGCAAACGGTCTCCCTTCTCGCCCGAGGGTTTCGAGCAGTGTGTGAGCCAGCGCAAATCCACGGTGCGTTGTTGATACCTGTTCGAACTCGGAAGTAGGCGGCTCGGTATAGATAAAATTGTTGACCAATCGAATCATCGCCGTTCGCAACTCTGGATCGCCTTCGCCACGACGATTCAAGCTGTTGAGTAAAAACGGGATTCCCATCTTTAGCGCCTCGAATTCCGTCTCATAGAGACTACGGCGGAGATTACGGGACGGCTCCGGAAAGAAGGGATCGAGGTTCTCATCGACGATGTACGAAACAATCAGATCGGCGACCAAATTGATGCTTTCTACAACCGATTTGCAAATTAACCTTTGGTGCGTTTCAATTAAATCTTTAAATTCCTGTCCGATGGTCAAATATCCTTCCTCGGTAGCTGACGGAGGCAGTATGGTCATCATTGAACAGGCGCTGCGGAAATCGTGGATTTTGACGAAGCGTAAGAAGCAGCGGCTGATATGCTCGCCGATATTCTCCTTATGTTCGTCGAGGTACCAGCCGAATTCTCTCGTCTCGGCGATTCGACTTGGTATCAACGGATTCAGCGCAACCGAAAAGCGGTCGCCATATCCTAGTATATCGAGCATTCCCGAAGTGCACTCAGCAAGCAGGCCGGGCAGCTTTGACTTCGCTTGTTCGTCCACCTTATCTTGATGTAAAGCGCGAAATGCGTCCGAGGCGCCATACGCAAGTATGATCATGCCGAGATAATTGCTGAAGCGATCTTGAACCGCTCTCACTATGTTCTCATGGCGGGCAAGATTGGGACTTGCCAGCTGTTCTTCGTGGTTTTTTTGCACTACTTCGAGCGATTTGCGATATTGATTGGATATTCCCTGTAATCCATTGCCAAGCCATTCGGTGATCTCTTCAACATCAAAAGGCTTGAAGAAGTCGGGGCCGCCCGCTTCCCAAATCAGAGATGAGAGCTTTTCAGGCGGGTGGGAGCCAAGGCGAATTAAATTATAGAAACTGCACTGCATGTCGGCAGTGAGAAGTGGATGCTGGACTGCCGAGCGAAAATCGATATGCGAGCGCTCGAATTCATCTTGACCGAGCAAGACCTCGGCGTACGCGTCAAAGCTGCTATTCTGGTTTCCGCCAATGAAATTACCGAAAAGATGACGCACGAGCTCGCGCGCAAAGCCTTGATATGCCTCAGGAGATAAATGGCTTGCAAATGATCTGAGGATTCGCGGTTCGATTTCTGACGATTCATTTAAACCGCGGCTGAAAAGCAGCGGTCTAATTAAACTCGGTGCCAACGCGCGAGCAGCCTGCGGGTGCGTGAAGATATCATTGTAGACGGCAACCACTTCGCTTGTGAAAAATCGATCGAGTTCGGCGCTGGGCGCTGGCACATCCGACGTGACAAAATCGGGTAGTGCCTGATAGGGGCCGGTTAAAGTTCCCGATCGCGGTATTGCGTGAATGCCGACCTCGTCAAGTGCGCGGCGCAGTCGGCTATCGTATTCAGGGAAAAAATCGGTAGTCCGTATCGCCTCAAGAGCGCGTTCGACCGCCGCGATGTCGAGGGTGCCGCTTTGCGAATTCGCTTTTACAATCTGAATTACCGGCGCGACCCACTCGCGGCCCTGAAATTGACCGCTGCTGAAATCATTAAAATCTTCCTGGCGAGGATTGTTACTCTGGTTCGGACCCATTTCTGTAACTAACTACCTTACAATAGGGTAAAAGGTGATAGGCAATGGTAAGTTGTTTGTAACGAATTTCAAAGCGAAATATGAACAGTATATTATCAGGTGAAATGATCCAAAGATAGAGGTGGTGGGACTATTAATCGAAGACAACGTATTGTAAATATTAAGTTTAAGAATCGGTCCCGCTCATAGATTTTTCTGCAGCTGGCGATCATACTGGAACTATAGAGAGAGGCGTATGGCAAACGAAACGATTAATTTAATTCTTCCTAGTGCCCGCAGCATGCGTAATTATGCGCAATCGCTTTTGTCGGGGATGACGCCGGAAAACTTCGCGCGGAAGCCGAGGTCGGGCGATGTTGTTTTGGATATTAATCACCCGGCTTTTACGTTTGGCCATCTCGGACTATATCCGGCGCTAGTTCTTGAGCTGCTCCATCTTCCATTTAGTGATATCAAAGCGCCTGAAGAGTATGCCGCGCTCTTCAAGAACGGCAGTCCCTGTCACGATGACCCGAATGGCGAGCACTATCCACCAATGGCTGAGCTGATCGACGTTTTTAATCGCGGCTACGACGCCCTGCTTGAGCGCATTCAAGGAGTTCAGGATGTTGCTCTTCAAGAGGTGACGCCAGGTGAGCGTGCAGCTCGCTGGCCTGTTAAGGGGACTTTTCTAGTGCATCTCATGACCAGCCATATTGCATCGCAC
>CAYTAW010000362.1:3184-3922 GCA_964435675.1 uncultured Bdellovibrionales bacterium | reverse complement strand
GGAGGCACGGTTCTCGAAAAAATACGCGCTTTACTCCGCGCGGAGAAAGTACATTTCGTCGAGAAACACCATGAGCCGACCTTTACTTCGCAAGAGTCAGCGCGCGCGCGCGGTGAGGCTCTCACGACTGGTGCCAAGGCGCTGCTTTTGAAAACGGATGACGATTTTCGCTTGTTCGTGCTCCCGGCCGATCAACGCCTTAACTCTAATATGGTGCGGCGCCGGCTTGGGCTAAAGAAAACGCGGTTCGCCAGCGCAGAGGAGTTGCTGCAGCTGACTGGACTAGTTTCAGGATCGGTACCTCCATTTGGTGAACCGATCCTTCCTTTTAGAATTTTTGCTGATACGAATGTCGGTCGTGTCAGCGGCAAGGTGGCCTTCAATGCCGGGTCTCTTACGGATTCAATAATTATGGCTACCGATGATTGGCAGCGAATCGTAAAGGCCGAACGATTTGAGTTTGCGGACGCGCCCGGAGAGGGCGTCCCGTTTCCTTAACGGCGCACGCACCCCAAGCCACCCGGCAGACGCATGTCCTTGCAGCCCCGGCGACGCTCTTCATTTGAACATTTTTGCTCACTCGGGCTGAATCCAGGCGGGCACGTTTCTACGGCAGATGGTCGGCGATTGCTGCCGTTAACACGATCGTGTTCTTCGGCCAATTTAAGTCCAAATTTGGTTAAATCAACACAGCACAATCCGCCCGCACGCGGCAGCTCGCTGCACTCTTTTCTTCCT
>CAYTAW010000362.1:0-3174 GCA_964435675.1 uncultured Bdellovibrionales bacterium | reverse complement strand
GTCATAGGGGCAAACATTGCAATGAGGATCGGCGTGCACTGAGGGGGCAGCGAAGAAGACGGAAGAAGCGACGACTGCGGCGATGATTAGCGATTGTTTCATAACGTTCCTTTAAATCACAAAACTGAATACCTGTAACAAATCACAGCTGGAGCTATTGTGCCAGACGAAAACAAGCTCCAAAACAATCCTATAAATAAGTCATCGGATCAGGAGCGACCCTGGTTCCATCATGCAAACGATCGAGTTTCACCAAGTCGTCGTTGTCGAGTGAGAAGTCGAGCACATCGAAGTTATCTTTAATTCTATTAAGGGCGCTCGACTTTGGGATCGTCACGAAACCATGGTCGAGCGCCCATCGTATCAACACTTGATAAGTGGATTTGCCGTGCTTCTGTGCTATTGCGGCCAGCGTCACATCGTTCTCTTTTCGTCCACGGACAAGAGGCGAATAGCATTCGACGCAGATGCCCTTGCGTTGACAGAGCGCCACCGTTTCTTTCGAGTAGAGAAAGGGAGTCAGCTCGAACTGATTCACCGCCGGAATAATTTCGGCATAGCTTAGTAGTTCTTCCAAATGAGGGACGAGATAGTTTGAAACTCCAATAGCGCGCACTCGTCGCTCTCGATATAATTTCTCCAGCGCCGCGTACGCCTCTCTTCTTGTCGCACGTACCGGCCAGTGCACTAGGTAGAGATCTACGTAATCGAGCCCTAGCTGCTTAAGGCTTGCATCCAACGCGCGCGGCGTCTTTTCGCTCCCCTGGTCGGAGTCCCATACCTTAGTGGTAATGAATATCTCTGACCGGGGAATTCCGCTGTCTTTAATGGCGCGCCCGACCTGATCTTCGTTACGATACACAGCGGCCGTATCTATATGTCGATAGCCGCATTCAAGGGCCCACAGCACCGCTTGATAGGTCTCGTTGCTAAATGCGGGATCGTACACGCCTAAGCCGATTTGCGGAATACGCACGTCATTATTGAGCAGGATTTCTGGAGCCATAGAGCTGCATCGTAAACTGTGACGCTAAATTGCGAAAGCGCTTAGGAAGAATACCAGGATAGCTCAAAAATCAGCTTCGAATCCCAGCCGGTATCCTTCGAGCTCCGCGTTCCAGGAGTATGAGAATCCGAAGCCCAGCGAGGAGAACACCGGCAGCTGTGTCAGGGAAAGGGCGACAAAGGTAACTCCCACTTGATGAAAATAGTTGAAGCCTAGGCCGTCACGCGCGTCTCGGTAAAGATCGGTGCGCGAGAAAAACGGGCGCACTTCGAGAGGTGCTTGTCCAACGCACCGCGGCGTCGGAATGCGCAGCTCTATGCGGCTATTCAATAGACCTGAAGACGTATTAATGTTGAGCACGCCGCTATTCGTCCAAACTGAGTCGACGAACATCTGCGTATATTTGGCAGTCGAAATAACTTTCACGTCATCCACTTGGAATTGGTAGCGCATAGTAGTCGCCGGCATGTAGGTGAGTGAATCGATTTTCCAGTTGAAGATGTCGCGCTCATAAACCTGGAGATATTGCTGACTGAAAGGATTGTTGTAGTCGTAATGATTCTCGGTGCGCGCATACACCAGATTAAATTCCGGGCCGGCACTAAAGCCCTCAAAAAAGCGAACAGCCGCGCCAGCGCCAAGTCCCGCACTTGTTGAATCGACAGTGGAAAAATCGTTGTCTCCCTCTCCTTGAATCGGTTCAATCTCTTCGCGTAGTTGGAAAAATCCCGCCTGTCCGTTTACGTACGGCACAAATACGTCCTTATCGAAATCACCAAACGCGTAGGTTCCTGCGAGCTTGAGAACCTGGAATTTTGTATTAGATTCTCCCGCATCCCGAAAGCGATAGACGCCGGAAGAAACGGAATCGGTCGAAGTGAAGATGAAAAGACCGTTCAGCGCCTGACTGAACGCATCATTCAAATCGCTGCGCACATCGGAGGGGATACTCTCAATCGGACGTCGATCCGTCTGTATTGGAGGAGCAGCATGGAGCGACGTCGCGTCTAAAAACACCGCACAAAAAAACATCGTGCTTTTAAAAAACACAGCACTTTTTAATACAACTGCGCTTCTAAATAGGCTGGTTATAGACGCTGAAATGCCAGCGCTGGATCGGATTCTCATTTTCGTCGCAACGTATAGGCAAGTTGGAGAACGCCGAGATGGTACTGTGAGTAATCAAGAGCGTCAATTTGGTGAATTATATAAAGTTGTTTTTAATTGGGGGCCACTTGAAATAACAAAGGGACGCTGCTATTCGCAGCGCCCCTTTGTTAGAATCGAGCCTGTAAATTACTTACCGGTTTTCGGTAGACCTGCTGACCCTTGCTTGCTCATTTCATTGAGCTGGTTCTGAGCGTTCTTCATTGCTTCGGCTGCTTTAGCCTGTGCGTCGACGACCTTCTTGTTTGCCTCGTCTAATTTAGCCTGTACATTCGGGTCATTTGATGGATTGTTTTGTAACGCCTTCATTTGGGCATGCGCGTCCTCGAGGCTCTTGCCGACGAGTTCATTAGCCTGCTTCATGCTGTCCTCGGCTTGCTTAGCGGCCTCGGCTGCCATTTGCTGCGCTTGCTCTCGAGCTTTCTCAGCGTCCTTCAAAGCCTGCTCGACCGGATCGCTCTTGCTGCAGCCGAACACGCCGGCCGCGAGAAGGGAAATGGTAAGAATGCGAATTACATTGTGGTTCATAGTACCTGTCCTCCTGATAGCCGGTACTATATGAATCATGCCAACAAATGGCAAAGGAAAAGAGCTATTGATACCCTTGGCAAATCAATCGGTTACGAAAGGCGTCTAGGCCGCTTTGAGTTTACGGCTCCAATTCTCATCGAAGTGGACCTTGGTGACTGATCGTCTTTCTTGAGACGGGATTTTCTTAACCTCGGGAAGTTTTCTGCTTTCTATAAACGCAAGCGCTACTCTAAAAGCGTCATCATTCCATAGAGTCGCTTTCCGTTCCCATTCTTTCAATTCATCGTCGCGAAAGAAATAGCTTATTCGTCCATCAGAGTGATGACGCAGCATGAGGGATTCTATCTTTCCCGACTGCGAGACGTGCGTGAGTGTAACCATGTTGCTTTCTATTCGCACAATTGTATCGGTGGGCATCGCCGGTGCGCTTTGAGCCTCTGCATAAATTCTTGCTGCGAGCTGTTCAAAGT
>CAYTAW010000361.1:0-3923 GCA_964435675.1 uncultured Bdellovibrionales bacterium | reverse complement strand
CGCAATCACCATCCAGAATCAATCAATTGCAAGTGAACGATCCTATTCGCTAACGCTTTAATATTAGGATTAATTTTGATACTATTAGTTACTTGAACCAAAACGCGTAATTGCTTAATCTCTCCCGGTAGCTTCAGGCTGCCGAGCGTGTAGTCCGTCTTCCCTATGAGTAATTCCCGATTTGCCCATCTTCATCTGCACACGCAGTACAGTCTACTCGACGGCGCAAATAAAATTCCGGATGTGCTCGAACAAGCCTACAAGCTCGGCCAGCCGGCGATTGCCATGACCGATCACGGCAACATGCACGGCGCGATCGAGTTTTTTCGGTCGGCGAAAACGGTGGGTATAAAACCATTGATAGGGTGCGAGCTCTACGTCACTCCTGCGTCGCGTTTCGAGCGCAAGACGAAAGCGGCGGGTGGAGAGGGTATCCACCATCTTACCGTGCTCGCTAAGACCACGCGCGGATACCACAATCTGTGCAAGCTCGTTACGCGGGCCTATCGCGAGGGGTTTTATTTCAAGCCCCGCGTTGACCATGAATTGCTCAGTGAATTGAAGGAAGATCTCATAGTGCTAAGCGGCTGTTTAGCGGGCGAGCTCAATAGCTACGCGGAAATCGGCGACCTCAACGGCGCGCGTCGGCTAGTGGAGTTTTACACCAAAACATTCGGTGAAAACTTTTATTTCGAAGTTCAACCGCATCCAATCCCGGAACAGCGCCGGTTGAACGAGGCGTGCATCGAGCTTGCCAAGTCTATGGGATTGCCGCTCGTAGCAACAACTGATTGCCACTATGCCACCAAGGACGATCATTTCGCTCAGGAAGTGCTGATGTGCGTTTCGACCGGTAAGCAGATTACCGATCCAGATCGGCTCCGGCATGAGGGAATTTCGCTGCATTTGAAGACCTACGCGGAAATGGTCGAAGAATTTGGAGCGGGCAGTTATGTCGAAGAAGCGCTGCGAAATACCACGGTAATCGCCGACGCGTGTTCCGTAGATTTTAATTTTAAGATTCACTATTTCCCTCGGTTTACAACCGAGGATAAACGGCCGTTAATTGATATCATGGCTGAGAGCGCGCGCACGGGCCTTGAGCGCCGTCTTGCGTCGCTCAAGGAAAGTAAGGGAAGCCTGCCCGTCGATCTCGAAAAACGCTATCACGATCGTCTCGAACTCGAGATTGGATTGATTGAACGCATGGGCTTTGCCGGATATTTCTTAGTCGTTTCAGATTTCATCGTTTGGGCGAAAGAGCATAACATTCCGGTAGGCCCGGGCCGCGGCAGCGTCGGCGGCTCTCTCGTCGCCTTCGCGATGCGTATCACTGAAGTCGATCCGGTTGAACATAAGTGCCTCTTCGAACGATTCCTTAATCCAGAACGCGTATCCTTGCCTGATATCGACGTCGATTTCTGCATCAACGGCCGCGATCGCGTAATTCAATACGTGGTGGAAAAGTATGGCGCTGAGAATGTCGCGCAGATCGCCACATTCGGTACCTTAAAAGCGAAAGCGGCAATCAAGGATGTCGGCCGAGCGCTCGGGATGAGCTACGCTGAAACCGATCGTGTTGCGCAGCTCGTACCGGCGCCGCGGCAGGGGTTCGATTATCCGCTGGCCGAAGCCATGAAAATGGAGAAACGTCTCGCTGATTACGCCGCCAACGAAGGTAAGCAGCTGATTGAGCTCGCGATGAAGCTCGAAGGTTTGACGCGCCACTCGTCGACACACGCGGCGGGAGTTGTTATTGCCGACCGACCGCTCGAAGAGCTGCTGCCGATGATGGTCGATAAAGACGGCAATTACGTCACGCAATTCTCGATGGAATTTGTCGAAAAAATTGGCCTGGTAAAATTCGACTTCCTCGGTTTGAAGACGCTCTCGATGATTCACACGGCGCTGCGTCTCATCAAGGAGAGCAGGGGGATCGAGATCGATATTAATAATCTTCCGCTCGATGACAAAAAGGTGTACTCGCTGCTATCGGCCGGAAATACCACCGGCGTGTTCCAGCTCGAATCGACGGGTATAACGGAAATGACGCTGCGGCTGAAGCCGAGTTGTTTCGAAGACCTCGTGGCGATTCTCGCCCTGTATCGTCCGGGTCCGCTCGACGCGGGCATGGTCGACCACTACATTAATAGAAAGCATAAGCGGGAAGAGGTCGTCCTCCTTCATCCGTCGATGAAAGAGATACTGCAGGATACCTACGGCATCATGGTCTATCAGGAGCAGATCATGCAGCTTGCGCAAAAGCTCGCCGGTTACTCGCTCGGAGAAGCGGATTTGCTCCGCAAAGCGATGGGTAAAAAGATCCCTGAAGAGATGGCTAAGCAGCGGCAGCGTTTTGTAAGCGGCGCCGAGGAGCGTAAGATCTCCAAAAAGCTGGCTACCGAAATCTTCGATCAAATGGAAACGTTCGCGCGATACGGCTTTAACCGCAGTCACACGGTGGCATATGCGATGATCTCTTATCAGACGGCGTATTTAAAAGCGCACTACAACGTCGAATTTATGGCCGCGCTTCTTTCTCACGAAATAGACGACAGCGACAAGATTCTGAAGAATCTGGCGGAGTGCCGTAAGCAGAATATTCAAGTACTCGGCCCGGACGTTAATCATAGTATCGCCGGCTTCTCGGTGCGCGGCGATAAGATTCGCTACGGATTGGAAGCGGTCAAAGGAGTGGGAGAAAAAGCGGTCGAAGCCGTAATTGCCGCGCGCGAAAAAGAGGGCGAATTCAAGGATCTCGCCGATTTTGTCGGACGGGTGGATCTGACTGCGGTTAATCGCCGTGTAATGGACAACTTCATCAAATGCGGAGCGTTCGATTTTTCCAAGGTGAGCCGCCGTGAAATGATTGATACGGTCGGCGATGTTCTCAAAATAGCCGCCAGCGCGCAGGCGGAGAAAAATTCAAATCAAATTTCGCTCTTTGGCGGATCGAGTGCGCCGGTTGCGCGGCAATCGCGTCCGTCTCTAAACCTTCCGGAATGGCCGGTAAATCAAAAGCTAGCGTTCGAACGTGAAGCGCTCGGATTCTATATTTCTGGTCATCCGTTGGAAAAATTCCGCGGCGATCTTAAGCGCCTCGGCGTTCTCGCTCTTTCGGACCTGCGCCAGCAGAAAGCGCAAAGCGAGGGACGCGCTTGCGGCGTCGTTACACTGCTGCGCTTGAAGAATACCAAGAAGGGCGATCGCTACGCGACGTTCATATTGGAAGATTGGTCAGGCACCATGGAAACAATTGTGTGGCCGGATCTCTATAAGCAGATCTATCAACTCTTGGGAGGTGAAGATCCGATTATTATCACCGGGCGTATCGACGGGGTCGAGGAGCGGCGCACGTTTATCGCGCAAAAGATCGAATCCTTGATTTCGATGCGTGATAAGAATGCGCGCCTCGGTGTTTTGGCGCTCAAAGAGGAAGATCATTTCGAAGAGCGCTTGGACAATCTCCTTTCACTGTTGAAGCGTCATACCGGCCCCTGTCCGGTAAAGGTGCGCCTTCATGTTAACGGCGGCCAAGTGGCGTTGGCGCTGCGGCATAAGGACAGTATCCCTGTTTCCGTCGTGCCCTCTGAAGTCCTCTGCGACGAAGTCGAGCAGCTATTCGGAAGACCGGTGCTCTCTTTTATTTAGCCGGGCAGTACGCCGGCTAGTTATCTCTTTCATCGCGCCGCATTTCATTGCAGAATAAGAAGAGACGAGCAGCGATAGCGCTCACTTTTTTGGCGTTTTATGAAAGATAGTTCCATGCAAGGCGGCGTTGATGTTGCGGGAGTTCGAGAGCTTGTGCGTCTCGCGTTCGCCGAGGACGCTCCTAATGGCGACATGTCGGCGATCTATTCTGTGCCGGCGGATCATCGCTCAAGCGCCAAAGTAATCGCCCGTGAAGATTTGGTGTTTTGCGG
>CAYTAW010000360.1:0-3958 GCA_964435675.1 uncultured Bdellovibrionales bacterium | reverse complement strand
GTCCATCTGCGGCCGTCGGTAGTGGTCTAATGCCATCTCAAAGCTATGCTCCCGGATTTGGCACTTCGCATAAGCCAATATTTGAGAAATAGTAATAGAAGTCCTTTGTATGCTTGTTTTTTCTGTTCTAGCGGAAACTTCCGCATAATTCCCCCGATAAAGTTGAGTAGATAGATTATTTACGCGCAGCTATTTGGACTGTCGATTGCCGGAGGGGGTATGAACGAAATACGGGCGGTAACTGTTACCGAAATCGGAGTTAATAGTATCGGAAATGGACATTCGCCGCTTCCGCCGGTGCGCGGAGGGAGCTTTAGTGAGCTCCTGACGCGGGTGCTTGATTCTAAGTGGTCGCTTGGAACGGCCAGCGCGCCCAGGAGCGCTGAATTAGGCGGGAAGGCCACCCATGAGATTCCAGAACAGTTCCGCGATCTGTTGATGCTTCAAGCAAGGCTCAGTTCGCACCATTTAAATATCGAACTGCTTTCTAAAATGGCCGAATCGGTGACCTCTACGCTGCGCCGCTTACAGGGACAGTAACAGCGCAATCACGGTGGCACCGTAAAAAAGCGGAAGCGAGGGGTGCAATGTTTTTGGACAAATTGATGGACGGATTTGAAAAATCTGAACGCAGCATTTCCGATCGAGGTGTGAAAGTGATCGAGAAGCGGCTGATGATGCAGCAGCGGGAATTACGGCGCATCACGGCGGATATTTCGCGCGGCGTCACGCGGCAAAGGAGCGCCTTTGAAGTTGAGCGCACGCGCCTCAGCGAGCTCGGAACGAAAATGACACGAGCAACTGAGCGGTCGAAACTAGTCTGCAAATCATCGAGTGCGAATCATGCGCGCGTAGAATTCGAACGGTTGAGCGCATTGCACGCAAAAATTTTGCATCAACGTCAGCGTGTACTCCAGTGTCGCGAAGTTCTCCGCGCATTGCAGCACGACTACGCGCACCTCGTTGAACAATCCCGCATGCAGGACCAGCGCAGGAATAGAATCTCCGAAATTACGCGGCGGGCACTGGAGCGCACGCGAGAAGCAGTCGACGAGAGTGAATCGGAAGAGTTGGCGCTCGTCCGGCAAATGACGGTGGATAGTTATTTATCCCCGCCATCGTGCGCGCCGGTCCCGCGGTCTGACTCTTTCTCGAGTGAACAACCGGCCACCGTATCTGCCGCGCCGTATCCACATCACAATACACCGCATAGAGATTGCTCGCTGCGCGATGGCGGGCAGAATACGGATGCGCAGGCGAGTCGAAACGATGGAAATGAAGGGAAAATGAAGCATCGTTCCTCGGGATCGGAACGAGAAGTTCCGCACCACGAAAAGCCGGAAGTCTCACTTTTATTCACCGTTCGACAACAGGGTGGTGCGGTGAGTGAAGTGGGGCTTACGCTCGATACATGGGGTGAGTTGAGTGTGGCGCTGAATTCGCAGCAGCCTGAACCGCTCTGGCTCACGTCAGCGCGCGAGCATCGGATTCGCCGAACGCTCGGAGCAGCGGGGATTCCGGTACGCTGCGTTACTACTGGAATCCATTATGAGGAGAATAAAAACCTGTGATCGGCGGATTTTTGGAGTATCTTGCCGCGGCGCCGTACGATGCGGGAATCCACTCCGATATAATCCATCCCGGCTGGTATGTCGGCTTGATGTTCTTGCTGGCGCTTATTCCTTTTCTTTTGGGCACGCTGACATCGTACCTCAAAATGAGCATCGCGCTCGGAGTGCTGCGTAACGGCTTCGGCGCCCAGCAAGTTCCAAACAACACGGTTGTGGTAGCACTTTCTTTGGTGCTCTCCCTCTATGTCATGCAACCCGTACTTGGCGAAATCACGGTAAGAGCGGCGGAGCTTCCGCCAGTAGCGCTTTCGAAATTCCCTGCTCGCGCCGATATCGCCCCGTACCTCTCGGTGCTTCTCCCGTGGCGCGAATTCTTGTTGCGCCATGCCGGGCAGCGCGAAATAGGGGTATTAACACGGCTGGAGCGGGCAAATTCGAAAAGCGAGCCCGCCGCTGACGACGGCAAGGCTCTCCTTGAAGACATTTCTCTCGCGACGCTGATTCCCGCCTTTATGCTGACAGAGCTGCGTGAAGGTATGATGATTGGATTCGTATTGCTTCTGCCCTTCATAATCATCGATCTCGTGGTAGCCAATCTGCTTGCCGGACTCGGTATGTACATGATGAGCCCAACAATTCTATCTCTTCCATTGAAGCTGCTTCTCTTCGTTTCGGTCGATGGGTGGCTCTTAATCAGCCGCGGCTTAATTGCCTCCTATTCGACGGGCGTATGACACGGTTATTCCACGAGGCGCTGCTGGTAATACTCGTGCTATCGGGAGTGCCACTGCTCGCCTGCGACTGTACCGGTTTCTTTGCATCGCTGCTGCAGACGATTACTCAGATTCAGGAACAATCAATTTCTTACGCCATCAAGATTCTGACATTGATGGCGGTGCTTACCGTATTCTCGGATATTGGCGCGCAGGTGCTACTCGAGTTCTCTGCACGCGTGTTCGAGGCGATCGGAGCAATTGAACTATGATCGCCGCGGCGCTTCTTGGCAGTGCAGGCTTTTTCCGCAACCTTGGTATTGGATTGGTCTTTCCATTCCCAGAGGGAATTATCGGAGTCGGTGCGCGTCTCGGCATCGCGCTTGCGCTGACTGTTCCGGCGTTGAACCTGTCGGAGTTGAAAGCCGATGCAATAGAGATCATTGAAATTTCGATTGCGCAGATTGCCTTTGAGATTACCTTCGGAATGTTATGCGGATTGCCGCTCCTCGCTGTTTATCATAGCGTGCGCATCTGGGGTGATCTTCTCGAGAGTTTGCGCGGTCAGCAAATTGGCGCCTTAATCGATCCGCTCACCGGGGGTGAGGAACAGCCGTTTTCAGTGCTTGCCAGTCAGACAGTGCTTTATCTTGTGACGGCTGAATTCTTGTTTCCTTTTTTACTTCGAATTCAGCGCCACTCATTCGAGCACTACGCGCCCATGCGCCACGATCTCTCGTCGCTGTCGACTTGTGCTGAAAGCGCCGCGCTGGCGTTGCAGGTCGTCCTTGGGGCTTTTATGGCTGCGTCGCTACCCTTCGCTGTATTCGCCGCAACTGTCGAATGCGGCGCCGCGTTGATAAGCAAGGTGTGTTCGGGCGTAGGTGTAAGCGGCGAAACCTATACTGTTCGGCTTGCGGTATTTTCGGCTGCTCTGTTGCTTTTTGGCGATCAAATTTTCTTTGGATTTGCGGCTCTACTCGAACGTGCCGCACTGCCTTGGTGATTAGAAATGACGCGAAAGCAATACGCTCCTTCGCCTCAGAAATTGCGCTTGGCTTTGGCTGAGGGGAAAAGCAAGCGAAGTCAGCTTCTTGCGAATTCTGTGCTGTCGGTAATAGTCGCTTTTGGAATTCCAATCTTCGTTCGTTTCGATTGGGTAAGAATTCAATTACTGGTAGAATGCGTATGGTCTCAAGAGTTTACCAATTCCGGGATGTGTGTGCGCGCTGTTGTTCGGGAAGCGGAGATTTTTCTTATCGCTTCATTTGGGGTGATGTTAGCGTCGGCCGTTATCTTGCAATGGCTGCAGGTGGGGGCGAGCTGCGCCTTGACAGCCGCGCTTCCCCGTTTCAACCGGCTTAATCCTGTTAGTGGCATGCGTCGGATTGCCGCGGCGCTGCAGAGGCTGCCGTTGACAATCTTTCTCGGCAGCGCAGCTTTTTCGATCGGAATGGGCGTGCTCTGGTTTATGATGCGTTCTCAAGACCGCTACTACCAAACGCACACCCGCGCGTATGCGGAGATCTTTTGCTCCGATCTGACATACGCGGTGAGCATGCTTGCAGCCTTATTCGCGCTTTTTGGATTGCATGACATGGTGCTTCAGCGAGCTCGCTATCGTGAGCAGGTGTATATGGATTACAATGAGATGCGGCGCGAACACCGTGAGCA
>CAYTAW010000359.1:0-3978 GCA_964435675.1 uncultured Bdellovibrionales bacterium | reverse complement strand
ATGGAATACTCCGGTCTATTTCGCGGTGGATCAAGAACTCAACTTCTACTGGACCTCCTGGAAAGACGCGCAGCATTCACTGAATATCAAAGAAAACCAGAAGATATTTATCACGATTTATGACACGACCCGTACGCGGGGAGACAATAATCGCCGCTGTTTATACCTGGAAGGTGTAGCGACTGAGGTTGATCAGCAGGAAGAAATCGAGAAAGCGATATCCTTACTCTATCCTCAGGAGATTAACGAATACAGTAGCGCAGATTTTACCGGCAGCGCGCTGCGCCGAATTTATAAAGCGGTCGCGTTGAAAGGGTGGCTCAACGATATCTCTGAAAAACAGGTGACCAAAGATACGGTAAAAATGCGAGTGGAAATCGATCTGCTGCGCTTGTCAGAGCTCTATAAAGATTAGCGCTGGCTCGATCACGAAAATAGACTTTTTCTATAGAGCCAGAGCGTCGTTAACCCGCTAATAGCCAGACTGCCGAGTGCGAGCGGCCCATGCATTTTAAGACCGTGCTCCAGCGCGAGAGAGGCCCCGTAGTGCGCTCCCATCAGCGGCGTAGCCCACAGCGCGAATAGGGCGCCTCCGCGGCGCGCCATTTGTGAAGCGATGCTTTCGCGGGCGCTATGAGTGCGGTGCATGGATTCGATCTCTCTCTGCATGCCGTCAACACGTTCCTGGTCTTTCGCCAAGCGATCGTTAATGCCGGCAATATGCGCCCTATTTCGCGCCGCGCTTTCAGGCGTGCCATACTGGGTAATAAAATCGTCTGTCGAGCTAGCGCTGAGGAGACTCGAAGTCGTGCGGCGTAGATGCAGAATCTCTCGCTGCGCGGTGTTCAGGCTGACGGTCAGACGATTGAGTTCGTTTAGCGTCTTAGTACCCTTCAAAAAGCCGTCATTCCTCCGTTGATCGAGCGTGACCTCCTCTAACCGTGATTCGAGCAGATCGAGGGTTTCTGAGTGAACGTCGTCGACATCGCGCAAAATTTCGACTATCACCGTTAACGGATCGCTATTCTTAATCTTTCCGCCTAGAGTGCGCGACACAATCTCGTGTACCGGATCGTGCCCGTACTGGAGCGCATCGGCAACGCGATCGGCGTCATGCAGAATAACAACCTTCCGATCGCCCAATAAAAAGTAGACATTCGCTTGATCGAGCGCCTGCTCGCCGTTAATTGCAGGCTGCAGCACCGGAACATGAAAGATCATTGGCACATCGTGCGTTGGCAGGTGTTCCTTAGTAAATTCCAAAAATTCCACCATATCGAGACGCGCATGTGGGAAGCGCGAAGGAATGGAGATCAATTTACGGTCGCCGCTTAAATCTCTTTCGACTATTTTGTCTTTGATGATTTCAATTCCGAATTTGTCGGGCAAAAGGCGTAGTTCGTACTCTACGGCCGCGCGGTCGGGATAAACGCCGAGATCGAGGAGTCCGGTTGGTTTCTCAAGTAATTTCGTAAAAAGCGCTCTCATTGACTCAGGTGCAATCGGCGATTGCGGATCTTTCTTATCGAGCGGCTCTAAATGCCGGACTTCTCGCAGCAGTCCGCGTACTTCGCCGCCGGTAAGGTGCGTTGCTTTGCCGACGCCGATTACGGCATGAGGATCGCCGCAGGCCAGCGGGCTGCTGAAAATCGGCACGGTCAGCGTTGACAGAGAATCTTCATCACCGCGCGATACGATCGCCATTACATTTCGGTTTGTTTCTTGTCGGCGGATTGTTTCGGGAACGAGGCTTTGAATTGCAGGCGGTTTTGGCAGGGCGAGTGTTGGCTCTTCGGTTAACAGTTCAGGAATCTCTACGGCTTCGAGCATGGGGACCTCCAGTAACGGTTGACATTCGAGTCATGCGCGGCGTGTTGTAAAGTGTCATATTGGGCTGCCAATCGAGGCGATCGATGTTCAAATACAGTCGATGCCCTCAATGAAATCCAAAGGATACCAATGAAGCGCGAGTCAACGGGGGCGCTGAAATGACGCATATTGCGCCAAGGTGGTGCCACTCCTAAAGAGCTCTTTCTATTCCGGCAGACTCATCGCCGGGTTTCGTGAGAAAAAATTCATCGGCATTAAGGTGAATCCCATGTGGTGTGAGTTCATCACCGGCCATTCTTCTGGTCTTGGAATATGTGTATGGCCAAAAGTATACCACATCACGACATCGGCACCCTTCAGGGATTCGTTATCTATAATATGGTGGGGAAGTCCCTCTCCGGCCGGAGCGGTAGTCGGGTATTCTGCCGCTGCGCTCTGCTCTCCGTCTTTGTACGCGGTGAACCACACGGCGTGATCGACAAACCCCGCGCGCTTACGTATCAGAGATGATGGATGGAGGAACGGAAGCGCGTTTTCACCTGGCATGAGCCCGTACCCGCGCGGATGACCGAGGGCGTTGCGTGAATTTGGGTTGAATACTTTCCATTTGCGCGCTGTCGCTAGATTGAGATCGCGCGCGGCGCTTTTTTCAGAGAGGAGCACCGTATTCTTTGCGTTGAATATATTAACATCGGGATTCTTGCTGCCCTTGGGTTCGGCCACCACGTTTGTTTCAACCGCAAAATTTCCTTGGGGCGAGTCGATATCGAAATCAATTCGGAAATTGAAGAAATGCTGGTGCGGTGGAGCGATTACATTTTTTTCTACCAATGTAAGGCACTCGTTGGTGCAGAGGTTTTCTTCAATTGATGTCCCGCGCGCCAAAAGCTGACCAGTGAGCTGCGCATCGACCTGGATTGAGCCATCGAGATTGAAAATATAGTTAATTCCATAATCGTAATTCCCGACCGTCGTCATAAAAGTAATGACGAGTTGACGGGCGCGGCGAATTTCTGTCTCGCCATTCTCGGAGTTGCGGTGTTTCCACAAAATTCCATTGTCCCGTTCATAGATTGCGGCCCCTTTATATACTTGCGGTTCATTCCCCAGATCATCGGGCACCACTGTATCGAGGAGAATCGCATTGTCAGGCACATCTTTTCCTCGTTCGAGGGGATGCAGCGTTTTTCCCAATCCGTACTCACCGACATCGAACGCGTTTCTGAAGGTCCAGCATTTTCCCGGTGCTCCGTAGGGAACAATCATGTCGGCGAGCGCGATTTTATAGAGTATCGAGCGTTCTGTTCCATTATCGTCGTAGCGCACATGATAGAGCTGAAGGCCCTGCATTGGATTCATCGCATAGCGGAACTTCCATTTTCCCCACTGAACCTCCTGCCCGTCTATCGTAATCGATGATCCTTCCGGCTGTTTGATGGTAAGGGGCTGCAGGGGTTCATCGAGCGGTTGATTGAAGTCGGCCGATAATTCTTGAAAGCCTGATGCAATTGGAGCCGACTCTTCGTCCCATATCTGGGTGACCTCACCTTTTGTGAGATCGACCGTAACCACGAATCCTTCGATTGGACGGGAATAAAAATTCTTCGTGCCCTTACTAAGGTACGTCAGGCCCCGGAGCAGCCTCTTGCCTGGGGCGCTCTCCTCTTTGCTCATCAGACCCGGCGCCCACATGTCAACGATAACGTCCTCTAGATTTACAATTCCGCGCTTACGCACCGCGGCTTGCCAGCGTGCGTCGGCGCGGATTATTGCGCGCGCTCGCTCATACTCTTCAATTAATACCGGCGGCTTAATGTTAGGGAGCTCGGTAATTGATTCGATTTCGTCCTTTTTTAAATCGACGATCACCTCACTCATCATGCTTTTGGTAAAATCAAAAATTGCAGCATATGCAAGCCGGTGATTGCGGGCTCCACCTGTAAGCCATTCCTGCTTCGGCGGCTCTTGCGCGCGCACGACGGGGAAGCGTATCTCCGCGTCGAATTTTCCAGAATTGCGGATAATCTTTACGGTTCGATTAACTTCTTCGACGCTCAGGTCATCGAATGGACTCTCGGCGTATGCAAGTGGTGGCGCCAAGAACAAGAACAAGAATAAGAGAGCGGTGAGCAGTATGCGATTCATACA
>CAYTAW010000358.1:0-3983 GCA_964435675.1 uncultured Bdellovibrionales bacterium | reverse complement strand
TTCATAGACTCCGCGATCGTTGTCTGCGAGATCCACTTCGATGGTGTAAATGGTGGCGCGAGGTGTCATCGGCGAACTCGGATTAGGATGGCTATTCTATCGTTCCACATTTGCGATAATTATTTTGTTAAAATTGAATCATACATGCTGCTGTTGCGTCTACGCAGCTTGTCATAGGTTCTGTGGTTTGGCATATTTTATTCGATCAAATTGTAACTATTCCTGGGGAAATATGAAGAAAGTAGGTTTACTTGCTGTTCTGGTTTTAGCGTTGGTTGTGCATAATGAAGCGTACGCGGCAAAACGCAAGCGGCCGAATGCGAAAGCGATCAGCGCTGTTTGTTCGCAGATCCAAGATGTAGGTTCTGCAAGTTCTACGATTTACAAAAATTCAGCCCCTGTACGCGCTTCCTCAGCCCATACGGCACCGATCATCGGATACCGTCGTGAGCCTACGCTCATTATGGGAAGAAATAATTCGACCAAAGGAACCAAGCCGGTCTACGATTCTTCGGGTAAGCAAATTGGCAGCTGTCCTTGGGCAAGCGCAATCGGCTTTGCGGGTGGACGTTTCCGTTGCACGATGCAGACGTCATCCTTGCGCCGCGCCGCTGTTCGTAACACCAATAATCCTGCAGCTTATTTCAAGATTAATTCGAGCTTATGCATCAAGGTTGCCGATGCCGGCAAGTGCTACGGCAGCAGCAAGGGATTGTGCAATCAGACGCTTAAATAACGGCTGGTTACCTCTCTTTAAAAAGCCCGCCTCGAAGGAGAGCGGGCTTTTTTTTGAATAGCCATTTATCACCGAGCTCATTTTGGCGTACTCTCTCGCTGATGATTAAGAGCCGCCTCCTTCCCCTGATATTTCTTGCCGTTGGATTGCTCGTATCTTTGGCTATGGTTGAAGTCGCGTTCAGGCTGATGCCTGCGGCGCCAAAAAGAAGAATCACTGATAGACCGCTGCGCTATTACCGCGCGTACTCTTCTCCGAATATGCGTGGCAATCCGCCCTCTGAAGGACGCGGGACGGGTCCTGTATCAGACGGGGAGCGGGAATATCACCCCCGTCAAGGAACGGATCGCTTCCGAATTGCAGTGGTGGGGGATTCCTTTACCTTCGGTCCGAAACTTCAAGCCTACGACACGTTTCCGCGCCGTCTTGAGTGGCTACTGAATTTGCCGAAAGACAAGCCCGCCTATGAGGTGATTAGTTTCGGCACGCCGGGAGCATCGACGCATCATGAGGTAGCGCTGGTCCAACGCGCACTGCGGTCGGGCGCAGATCTCGTTATATTGCAAATCACCCTTAATGACGCCCAAGAACGGCCACTCCGCGCCGAGCCAGCAGAGTTCAGCGGTAAGGGCCCGCCGTCGGGCATTGAGCGCGTTGTTTCGTCAATTTTCGGCTGGAGCCGAGTCTATCAATTCGTGCGCACGCGCATTTACAATTATCTTTCGGTCGGTCGCTACATCAATTATCACCACGCTCTGTTTTCTGAGCCGAGGACCTGGAATGCGTTCCAAGAGTCGCTCGATAAAATGCGAGACGATGCGCGCACGCACCATAAGCCAGTAGTCGCAGTGCTCTTTCCGCTCTTTGATTTCCCGATAAACGATCATTATCCATTTCTTGATTTGCACCAAAAGATTGCTGCAGCTTGTGCGGCTCGTCAGATTCCTTTCCTTGATTTGCGCGAGAGCTATGCGGGTCTTGAGCCATCACGTATTCAGTTGATTCCAGGCGCTGATTCCCATCCGAACGAGATTGGCCACCGTATCGCGGCTGAGAAAATATTCCCGTGGCTAATCCATTCAAAATTGATTCCCATGACGGCAGCCGAAGTGAAGATTTACAACCACCGCGACAACGTCAACGAGTCAGTTTCCGCCAAGAATCCTATTTACCCTCGGAAAAAATCGCGATAGTCTTCCCGCGGGATGGAGGCGCACCGCGTGCGCTTTCCGATACTGAATCCGTATGTGTAGCGGTACTATTTCAAGGTAAGCTTATCTATCGAGGGTTAAAGTCAATGGTAACGTCCTTAAATCGCTTCTCCTCTCTCTTTATTCGCATAGCGGCAGTTGCCGTAACCATTGCGCTCGCTTCGTGCGGCGGCGGCGGGGGCGGCGACGGGACTGATGACCGCGGCGCCGTGGGAGGCTCGCACTATCTTGTCGAAGCGAATGTCGTTCGTGATAGCTGCGGCGAGCGTCTATCGAATGTGCGTCAGGTTTTTACGGTCAATGGCGATCTCGTTGATACTTCTTTAGTCACCGTTCAAGGCGTTGAGGCTGATGGTGGAGTGCAAGCGAGTTATTCCGAGTCTAATGGCGATTGCACCCGCACCTATCAATTTACTTTGGCAAATCTTGGCGCGAATGGAAGCGCTACTCTGCTCTCGCACACTCAATGCGGCGCAACTGTTTGTGAAACAGAGTGGCAGGGAACGCTTTCTCCGACGACGGCGACAAAAGCAGCGGAGATTAATGGTTCATTGCGGGTTAACGGAGAGCGCTGCAATGCAAATGTTCCAACTGAAGTTGGTTATCGCCCATCGCTCTTCGAGTGCAACGGCAATTCAGCGATACTTCTCAGCGGCAGTCAGCGCAACAATTACAGTGTGGTCGTGCGTCGTAACGGACAATTCAATGATCGCGACCCAAATAACCCATCGTGCGGAACAAATCGTTGCAGCCCGTACAAGACTCAGAAGCGTATCGAGCTTTCTCCGTACCAAGTTAACTGCCTCGGTGGTAGCGGATATTCGTCTGAGTACGCTGATGTTCAGCGCATCTCAATTAAATATACTGCGCAGGTCACTAACCCCTCGGATACGAGTCAGTTTGAGCAGTATTGCTTAACAAATACAGAGGTTAGCTTTAACTAAGCTGCTGTTTTCTCAAGGTAATGCGAATAGCTGCCGATTAATACCCGGCGGCTATTTGCGTTTTTAGGCTTGAGAAATGATGCGTACTATATTGAAAACGGTGATAGCTGGGCTGGTTGTCTGGGTTGCCGTCAGTTCTTTGGCGCATGCGCAGTCTCTGAGTGCGGATTTTTATCAGATCGGTTCGCCCTCGCTGACTGAGTACTATGTTGATCCGGTGTCTGGAAGCGATACCAATAGCGGTCTCTCCCGCGCGCTTCCCAAAAAGAGCGTAACGGCGATTTGGAATTCTATTCCTCAAAATCAGGCGTTGCAAAACGGCGTGCGCATCAATCTTTTGCCGGGAACCTACGGCACCGCGCATCTTCCTAACTACTGGGAGAACCGAAGCGGGACGCAGTCCCATCCGATAATCCTGCGCGCGCTCGATGGCTTTGGCACCGTGACACTCTCGCGCGACATCAATATGGCGGGTGTTTCTTATTTCTACTTAATCGGCGTTACTATTCAAAATCGAACAAGTGACGGGTACGGTGACGCCTTCCACGGAGAGCGGTGCGACCACATCTTGCTGCGCGGGAATTCATTCAACGGAGCGCCGAATGGCCGCAACGGCGGCGGCGATATCGCCCACGAAACGGTAAAATTCAATCAGTCGCAGTACATATATATTGAGAACAATAATATTCAGGGAGCGGATGATAACGGCATCGATTGGGTCGCGGTGCAGTATGGTCACATTCGCGCAAATCGCATTCACGATACCAACGGCTGGTGCATGTACGTTAAAGGTGGTTCATCGTATGCGCTCATCGAATCGAACATCGCCTACAACTGCGGCGAAGGAGGGATCACGGTGGGGCAAGGTACTGGATTCGAGTTCATGAGCGCCCCGTGGCTGCGCTTCGAGGCGAATTACATCAAGGTCGTGAATAATGTAGTTAGTGATATTGAAGGTGCAGCTCTCGGCGTAAATGGCGGCTATGGTGTGCTGCTCGCGCACAACACAGCCTACCGCACCGGCTCGCGCAGCCATTTGCTTGAGATTGTTTTTGGTGAACGCTCGTGCGACGGCGACACGGCGGCGTGCGC
>CAYTAW010000357.1:0-4001 GCA_964435675.1 uncultured Bdellovibrionales bacterium | reverse complement strand
AGAGGGAGGTGCTTAAACACGATCTTCACGTCGTTCGGATATTTCTTGGCAACTTCTTCCATGGTGTCCTTGCCGCGTTTGCAGAATGGGCATTGGAAGTCGGAGAATTCGATAATCGTGATCTTGGCTGAAGCTGGTCCCTTAACCGGGCTAGAGCCGATATCAATTTTTACTGGATTCTTGAACTGAGTTTCGAGATCCGCTTCAGCCTGCTGCTCTTGCTTGCGCTGAGCATCGCGTTGGCGGCGTTGAAAGTAGTTCTCGATGGCCTTTCCTACCTGCTCCTGACCTTCATTGGTGGAGAGATACTTTTCAATTGCCTTGGAAAAATCTTTATCAGGAATCTCGCTATTCCCAACTGATGGGATGGCCACCAAGGCTGCGAGTGCGAGCGCGCAGAAGAAATTACGGTTCATTATAAATCCTCAAAAAACGATTAGTTGTTGTTTTATGGAGACGATCGCTGCGACGTTAGCGCCGAAGGGATTCCATTGATATCTGGTATCAGAAAATCAAACGAAGCACAAAAGGGATATCGCAGCTGTTCAGCTTGGATTGCTAACTATTTGAAATTGCTTATGAAATCTCGACGATTTTTAAAGAATTCACAGCTATTCGACCATGAAAGAGCACATGAGGCACCCAGAGGAAGAGCATTGGCCGCTGCTCTGTGGTTTTTGCATCGGCAAAATGTGTCTTGGTTACTTCCGGAAGCTGCGTGTAGCGCGGAAGAGCTTCTACAGTGAAGGGTTCGAATTCGTCATCGGACATTGAGAAATCACCGTACTGCCGCGGCAAATGTTTAAAAATTACCGTATTCTGGCCGGTCATTCCCACCTGCTCTGGATCGATTTCGAAACAGAGCATCGTCTGCCAGCCAAACCCAACCTCTTTGAGCGCGTCCCTAATTTGCCCGGGATGAACGGGGGAGAGTTGCAGCACATCATTCCATTTGCAATTTAGGCGTGGAATCTTCTGCTCCATTAGTTCCCACCGGCCTTGGTATTTCGCGGCGTGAGCATCGTAGAGCGATGGGTATTTATGCTTTAGCTCATTTAGCGGCAATAAGACTTCGCCCTCAACGCGGGGAGGGACGATATGGTAAAGCATCAATTTCTCTGACATAGGCTTGGCTTTTTCAATCAGGGTTAGGAGAAAAGAATAGGGTACGGCACCCGAGCGGTAAAGTAATAAACAATAGATATTCAAAAGAATTGAGCTATTACGCGTCTTAGAGTAGGCTGTGGCGCAAGAATGGCACCGTAAATATGTGCCGCTCATGTTTCAATTTAGGAGATAGATGATGAATCGATGCATGAAGTTTATTTCGACCCTTTTTATGGTCCCCCCGGCCTTCTTCGCTTTGAGTGGCTCGGCAGTAGCTGATGACCTCGGGTTGAAGCTCGAGACGACAAAGGGAACGATCGAACTGGCACTTACCCCCGATAAGACTCCCGTTACGGTGGCTAACTTTGTAAACTTGGTTCAGCGCGGATACTACGACGGAATTAAATTTCACCGCGTGATTCCTGACTTCATGATCCAGGGCGGAGATCCTGATGGTCGTGGGACGGGCGGGCCAGGCTATGAGTTCGAGGATGAATTCGTTGATTCTCTTCGTCACACAGGTCCGGGAATTCTTTCGATGGCTAACCGTGGTCCTCGTACGAATGGATCTCAGTTTTTTATCACGCACGTCGCGACTCCGTGGCTTGATGGAAAGCACACGGTTTTCGGCAAAGTTACCAAGGGTCAGGATGTAGTCAATGCGATTCAGCAGGGCGATCAGATTGTTAAGGCATCGATCGTCGGCGACGCTAGCAAAGTGCTGGCGAAGGAAGCCGATCGCGTAACTGAGTGGAACAAGACGCTTGATAAGAAGTATCCTAAGAAGTAGTAGTTTTGCTCATATTTATTAAAAAACTGCGCAAAACTATCTCGCCGGAGTGCTGGGGTTTTGCCAGCCAGCAGGAATGCGAATTCCTGTAATACTCTCTCCCGGAGCACCAAAAGTGCTCCGCGGAGAGCGTGTAGTTTAAAACGATCTTTTTCCCGCTATGCAGATAAGCATTGCAAATCTTGCGCAGATTCGAGCTCAATTCGAAGGAGCGACGGCAGCCGTTAATCAGAGGCAGGATCTCGAATTAATCCGAAGAGATTGGTTGTCCAAGGAGGGCATCGTCCGCCAGCTTTTTGGTCAACTGCGCGAGGTGTCGGCGGAGGAAAAACCGCGAGTCGCTCAGGAATTGAATCAGCTCCGCGATGCGGTCGAAAGTTTTGTCGCGCAGCGCGAAGAGGATTTCGCCGCCGCCGAACGTTCGGCGAAACTCCGCAGTGAATTTATCGATAAAAGCTTGCCGGGGCTCACCCCGGGCGTCGGTGCTCTGCATCCGATAACCCCAGTCGAGAGAAAGATCTCTGAAATTTTGAGACCATTTGGATTTACCAGTGTTCTCGGCCCAGAACTTGAAACGGAATATTACTGCTTTGACTCGTTGAATATTCAACCGCACCACCCGGCGCGTGACATGCAGGATACCTTCTATGCTGAGACGGGCCACGTGCTCCGAACGCACACGACTTCTGTTCAGGCCCGCACGCTGAAAAAAGGGGGCTTGCCGATCAAGATCGCTTCTTTCGGGCGCACCTACAGAAATGAAACCGAAGACGCGTCGCATCAATCGATGTTCCATCAGTTTGAACTGGTGTGGCTTGAGGAGGGCTTGACGACGAGTCATCTGATCGGATTAATCACTCACATATTGAAGAGTCTGTATGGCCGTCGGCGCAAGGTAAAGTTCGTGCCGAAATATTATCCATACACGGAACCGAGCCTCGGGCCGCAAATTGACTGCGGGCTTTGTAAAGGCGAGGGGTGCTCCGCATGCGGCGGCGCGGGATGGGTGACCATCGGCGGTTCCGGAATGATTCACCGTAAAGTGCTGCAAGAGTTCGGTTACGATCCGGCAAAGGTGAGCGGCATTGCGTTTGGGCTTGGCTCGTCGCGACTCGTTGGGCAATTTTTCCAAATTCCGACGCTCAAAATGATGTACGACAATGATTTACGGGTGCTGCAGGATCTCGCATGAAGCTTTCTTTCAAGATGCTGCAAAAAGTAATCGATCTCTCGAGCGACGATATCGCGGAAACGAGGCGCATGCTTGATGATCTCGGATTAGAGGTCAAGGATATCGCGGAGGATCGCCGCGGCGCTATTTTTACGATCGAAACGCTGGCCAACCGAGGGGACCACTTATCGGTTCTCGGTGTTGCCCGTGAGGTATCCGCGCGCATTTTGAGCGCGGTTAAGCATCCCGCGGGGCTGACCGCGCTGCCGCAAAAGAAGGCGAGTCTGCCTATTCGCCGCGCTACCGATAACTGCTTCCGTTACGCGCTGCTCGAAGCCGAGCTGCCAGCCTCAATGTCGCTTCGTTCCGACGTTGCTTCATGCCTCGAGGATCCTGAAGGTCTTCATCCTATCGTTAGTATTTTGAATTACGTCCAAGCTGAGATTGGGCAGCCGATGCATGCGTTCGACCGCGATAAGCTCGACGGTGAAGTGGCTATCGAAATGACGTCGCAGGAATGCGAAATCGTCGCGCTTGACGGCAATACGTACACGGTGCCCCAGGGCTCGATCGTCATTAAAGATAAAAAGAAAATTATCGCGGTTGCCGGCGTCATCGGCTGCGAAAACTCGATGGTTACGGAGTCGACGCGGCGTGTCGCTATTGAGTCTGCGCTTTTCTGCCCGATTTCAGTGCGAAAAACGGCGCGCAAGATGGGGCTCGTTACGGATGCCGCATACGCATTCGAGCGCGGCGTCGATATCGATGGATGGCTTTCGGGCTTGAAGCGGGTCGGTCACTTGCTGAGCACGAGTGGTGCGGGCACAGGAGACGGCGCTGCTCACCTCCTTGGATACACCAACGCCGATGAGGTTCCGATTGAGCGCCCGGTAATCGAAGTTCCGCTTGCGCTTATTCGGCGCGAACTTGGTA
>CAYTAW010000356.1:0-4006 GCA_964435675.1 uncultured Bdellovibrionales bacterium | reverse complement strand
CTCGCTTACCGGCCACACCGATGAGGGCGACGAGATCTGGATCATCCGCTCGATTCGCTCGACAGCGCCTTCGAGAGCAATATGGTAAAAGTCGACTTTCTCAACACGTTTGCGTTGGATCCAGCGACAATTTCGCTAGGGCTCGAAACCGAGAACGAACGTGGCAGTTCGGACTATTTTAGCACCAGCGCGTTTGGCGATTTTCAAGATACCTTTCATGGTCAGGAGAATCGTACCAATGCGGCCTTTGTGCAGGCTGATGTTGACTGGCTAGAGCGCTTCAATTCAACCGCCGGCGTGCGTGTAGACGACGCGCAATTTCTCGATCCGCAAGTCACCTGGCGCGCCGGGCAGAATGTGCAAATTCCCGAAAGCGGAACGGTGCTGCGCGCTTCGGTGGGAACGGGCTTCAAGGTTCCCTCACTCTTTCAGCGCTTCTCGCAATATGGACGCACCGATCTGCGCGCCGAAAAAAGCCTTGGTGTCGATGCGGGTGCCGAGCAATCGTTCTTTTCAAACTCGCTGGTGCTTTCGACCACCTATTTCTGGAATGACTTTAATAATCTAATAACGTTCGACCCAGGCACGTTTCTCTATGAAAATATCGCCGACGCGAGAACGCAGGGCATCGAGTTCGCTTCGACCATAAAATTTTGCCACGCTACTGAATTAATAGTCTCCTATACTTTCCTGAAGCCGCAAGATCTGACGAACAATGTCGACCTGCTGCGCCGAGCTCGTCATAAAGTGGGCTTCGATTTGCGCTCCGCGTTCGGGGAAAAGGTGCAAGGAACCATCTCCGGATATTATGTCGGCCAGCGCCTCGACAACGATTTTTCGACATTTCCTGCCGCTTCGCGCTATCTTGGCGGCTACATGATTGCGAACGCGACAGTTGGGTATAAGCCGGTGTCGCAGCTCGAAATTTACGCTAAGCTCGAAAACATTTTTGATCGCGAGTATGAGGGAGTTATTGGCTTTGGAGCACCAGGCGCTGCCGCCTATGGAGGGGTGGTATACCATTATTAGCACATTGGCTGCGCGCTGGTTAGTAATCGCCGCGCTCATGCTGTTCGCCGCTCTCGGCGGCGTGGCCGCGGAAGATGCCGAGCCCGCCGACGATTGCGGCCAGCGCATCGTTGCTCTTTCGCCGAGCTTGGTCGAAGTGATCGACGTGCTCGGTTTGACCGATCGTCTTGTAGCCGTCTCGCGCTATGCGAAGTATCCACCCGCCGTGAGCGCGCTTCCGTCTATCGGCGGTTTGCTCGATCCCAATACTGAAGGAATTCTCTTCTTTAAGCCGACATTGGTCATAGGCTTGAGCGAAAGCGCTGATTTAACCGAGAAATTAAAAAAATTTTCGGTGCCGGTTCATATTTTCGATCACCGCCGCATATCGGGCATTCTCGACTCGATTGGTTCGCTCAGCGCCCGATGCGGAGTCAGTGACCGGGGTAATGCGGTGCTGATGGATATCCGAAGGCGAGTCGAGAATGTGCGCCTAAAGACTCTGGGGAAAAATCGGCTGCGCGCCCTGGTGCTTGTCGGTAATAAGGTCGATGCGCTGCGTCTGACGAATTTGTACGTGTCTGGACGAGATGGATTTTATACCGATCTGCTACAAATTATCGGTGTGCGCAATGTATTTCAGGGCTTAACCGGCGCATTCTCGGGCGTTTCACGGGAGGCATTGATTCGAGAGGATCCCGATATTATTTTTCAAGTGATCTCGGATCAGGAGATATCGATGCTAGAACAGAAAGCAATTCTTGCTAATTGGGCGACGCTCCCCTATTTGAAGGCGGTAAAGAACAAGAAAATTTTTCTGCTGACTGAGTATGTTGATAATATTCCTGGCCCCCGGTTTCCTGAGGTGCTTGAGAAAATGGAACGGCTAGTGGCGGGTGAGTAGCATGTCAGCAGAATTTGCGGTGGAAAATCTCACAGTTGGCGGCACAAGCGCAAAACGGCTCGATAGCCTTTCTTTCTCAATCGATCAAGGAGCGTGGCTCTCGATTGTCGGTACCAACGGATCTGGTAAATCGACGTTGTTGAAAGCGTTGGCCGGAATTACGCCTTCGGAAGGAATTATTCGGTACGGCGATTCGCGCATCGATCGTTTGACACCTCGCGCTCGGGCTGCGCGGGTGGCCTATGTCGCGCAGCGCTACGAGCCATTAGTTGATTTTTCTGTCGAGCAGTTTTTGAGGTTGGCGCAGTTCACCGCGTCAGCCGGGCGGCCCGATCTCGAAGAGGTACGTAGCTTATTTAGATTAGATAGCTATTGGCGCCGCTCAATTCGCGCTTTGAGTGTCGGCGAGTTCCAACGTGTAATGTTGGCCGCCGCTTTTTCTCAGGGAAGCCCGGTGCTGCTGCTCGATGAACCTTCAGCGGCGCTCGATCCGGCAGAAGAATGTCTAATGCTTGATCTTCTTTCGACGCTGAATACCGAGCGCAAGAAAACCATTCTCTTTGTTTCGCACAACCTGACCGCGGCGTTGACATACGCCGATAAGGTGCTTGCGCTCGACAGGGGGCGCAACACATTTTTCGGCACGCCGGATGACTTTCTGAGCGGGCAAAACGCTGAACGGATTTTTCAGCGGTCTTTCTTTGTCGAACGGAGTGATTCGCAATTCACGGTGGTTTCGCATTATGGGGCGGGTCAGCGAGATGAATAAAAAATCGACCATCTCTGATCTTACCCTCTGCGTCGGCGGCATGCTCGTACTTTTGGCCGCGCCCTTTGTTGGGATCATCGATATCGATCCACGCACGGTATTTTCCCTTTCAAGCGACGATCCTGCGGCGCTCGTTTTTTGGGATCTGCGCGTACCGCGAGTGCTGAGCGGACTGCTCGTCGGCGCAGCACTCGCCTGTTGTGGGGTCGTCTTTCAAGCGCTTTTTCACAATCCTCTGGCATCTCCTTTTACACTTGGCGTATCGAGCGGGGCGACCTTCGGCGCCGCCGTCAGCATCGTGCTCGGTTTCGGCGGCACGCTTCTTGGTTTGCCAGCAGCAGCTTTTCATGCGCTGGTTGGCGCACTGGTGACGATTGCCTTAGTCGGCGCGGCCGGTCGTGGCAGGCTCGGCATGGGCAGCGCGACGATGCTATTGATGGGAGTCGTTATTAATTTCTTTTTTGGCAGCTTGGTAATCTTTCTTCAGTATATTAGCGATGTGGCGCAGCTCTTCACCCTGATGCGCTGGCTTATGGGGAGCCTCGAAGTTAGCGCGTCACCCCTGCTTGCACCGCTCGGATTGGCGCTAGGCGCATCTGTTGTCTGGCTCTTCGCGTCCGCAGCTGAACTTGATCTAATTGCGCTCGGCGACGAACTCGCGCTTTCGCGCGGAGTTGACGTGCGGCGGAAACGCCAGAAACTTTTTCTGGTCTGCTCGCTATTGATAGCGTTAGCGGTAACGCTCGCCGGTCCAATCGGCTTTATCGGTATCGTTGTGCCGCACGCCTGTCGCCTCCTGTACGGCCCGGCGCACCGAGCACTCGTTCTGAGAGCGGCCTGGGTTGGCGGCATTGCGTTGATTTTATGCGATGCTATCGGCCGTTCAATTATCCCACCACTCGAAATTCCAGTGGGTGTCGTTACCGCCCTCCTCGGCGCCCCGCTCTTTATCTTCATCCTCATTCGAGGGGACCGGCACGCCCAGCGGGAATAGTTACTGCTGCGTCCGAAATCAAACATGGATGAAAGACCCTGATTCCGTGAACAGCAAGCCGGACAAGGCTCGGCGTTCCTCACCGCTCAAGAAAATCAAGCGAGTCGCCATAAGTCTCTCTCAGCGTCATCCAGCCAATATAGGCAGATAGAAAAACGACGCAGCCAATCACGCTTATCGCATATACAGAACCCGCTCCTTTAAGGAAACCGTAAGCCATGTTCATTGGTATCGCGAGCGCCCGAGCGAAGTTAGGTATCGTCGATGCGATGGTCGAGCGGATATTGGTAGCGAAAAACACCGAAACCCAGGCGAGTCACACTACCCAAAC
>CAYTAW010000355.1:2604-4017 GCA_964435675.1 uncultured Bdellovibrionales bacterium | reverse complement strand
ATGTAGTCCATGGTAGCTGCGCCTTCGTGCACTTCGCCGATCTTGTAGTTGATACCAGTGTAGAAAAGAATACGCTCGCTGGTCGTAGTCTTGCCGGCATCGATGTGCGCCATGATACCGATGTTTCTTACACGTTTTAAATCACGGAGTGCCATTTTCTATCCAAACAGAAACTAAAATCTTTCAATATAACCAGACTACCAACGGAAGTGCGCGAACGCCTTGTTCGCTTCTGCCATCTTGTGGGTGTCTTCTCTCTTCTTTACTGCGTTGCCGCGATTCGCAATCGCGTCGAGCAGCTCATTCGCCACGCGCTCAGCCAAACGGCGCTCGGTGCGTGAATTCGAAGCTTCCTTAAGCCAGCGCAGCGCAAGCGACTCAGCGCGCTCGCTGCGGACTTCGGTCGGAACCTGGTAGGTCGCGCCGCCGACGCGGCGTGAACGCACTTCAACGGATGGCTTAATGTTGTTCAATGCCTTACCGAAGGAAACGATTGCGTCTTCGTTCGTCTTATCGGCGACCATTTGCAGCGCTTCATAGAAATGACGCTCGCATACGCTCTTCTTGCCGTCTTCCATCAGAACGTTGACTGCTTTAGTGACAACCCGCTCACCGTACTTCGGATCCGGGAGTACATGCCGCTTATGATCACGCTTCTTTCGAGCCATTAGTATTTCCTCTTCTAGCTAAAACTATTTCGGACGCTTCGTGCCGTATTTTGAACGGCTTTGCATGCGGCCCTGAACACCCTGTGCTTCAAGCTTGCCGCGGATAATGTGGTAACGAACTCCCGGAAGATCCTTTACACGTCCGCCGCGAATCAGAACTACCGAGTGCTCCTGGAGATTGTGCCCAACACCTGGGATGTAGCTGGTAACTTCCATGCCGGTCGTCAAGCGTACGCGAGCAACCTTACGAAGCGCTGAATTCGGCTTCTTAGGCGTCTGCGTGTAAACGCGTGTGCATACGCCGCGCTTCTGCGGGCAGCTCACGAGCGCAGGCGATTTGCTGCGATACTTTCTTCTCGTACGACGACTTCTTACAAGCTGGTTAATGGTTGGCATGCGCGCCCTCTCTCCCCTTTTTCAGAGCGACCGAATCCTTTGGTGCTGTTTTGCAACTAAACACCACGTTCAAATCGGTATCCGCTCTGCGATTGCGTTAAATACGATTACGTTAAATATATTTGTGCTGCATTCCCGGAAAAGATTGTCCCGGCTAAAATAGTTCGGGAAAATTCTAATGTGGCAGCAAAGTTAATCGGATATTATTCGCCGAGATGATTGTTCCCCAGGAATCAGGAACCTTGCATCTTCTAGCCGCTCACCATGTTTCCCCTTTAATTTCGCCTTGTTTAGGGCGATTAAAGCGGACACACAACACCCGTGGGCGCTAGCGAACACTCCAAAAAAC
>CAYTAW010000355.1:0-2594 GCA_964435675.1 uncultured Bdellovibrionales bacterium | reverse complement strand
GCGCGGCAGCAGATCGCCGCGGGCGCCGTGGGCATGTATATGCAGAAAGTGTCAATAGGACTGGGGTTTATTCTAGTTTTTAACCGCAAATAGCCCCCTTCGACCTCCCCAATCTTATGCCGAAAAACCGGTTCGCCGAGCTAAGCCCCCCGCGCAATCAATAAATAACAGCCAAATGTAGACTAATTCAACGGTGCGCGCACACCTTACACGAATGATTACGGATAGATAGAATTCGCTACCGACTTTCGTACTGGGAGATGCCCCAAACAAGAGAGAAACGACGGCCGGAATCCACTTTTGTCACCCCATGCGGAGTATTTGGATTGAAAATCACCATTTCACCCCGCTGCAGATCGTGGGGACTGGCGTCGGTCAAATTCGCCGAAGTCGTATGGTGCGTAGAAAATTGCCCACCGTCCGATGCCCCCTGCAAAAGTAGTACAGAGTTCAATGACTGCCGATTCTGCACATGCGTGTGCAGCCTGGAAAAGTCGCCTTGGTCCATCAGGTTAATCTGCAACGTATCAATCCAAAGGCCCGACATCCCGCTCTGCTCTTGAAACCAATCTATTATGGAGCGTGACGCTGTAAGCCTACGAAAACTTTCGTCGAGGTCAGAGACAATTTTTGCATCAGGATCGATAGCAACAAGAGCAACACGGTAGCGACTCTCTCCTTGAAAAGGTATAAACCTACCAATTTTGAGAAATTCGCCAACCAAGTCGTTGATTTGCAAGAATTCGGCCGCCGAAAATGGAGTTTCGATGTTCGATTTGCGCGCGACACCAGCTCGGTCGATAATTTCGACCTCCCTACTAACGGCAGGAAGGATCAGCCCACTTTCGCTTTCTAATCCGGGTATTTTGGAAACTGTTTCGAACATAGCCAGGAAAACACCTACGTACTTCTAAATTTACCGTGCATTGGCTCCTTAAGCAATTCTCACGTCCTCGGGCAATCGTTGCGCGGAGGTTCGGATTTTGTCCCTATATTCCCGTCACGATTTAAGTTTCCGTTTTTAGCTACTCCGCTTGAGGCGAGCGGTATATCGCGGAGGCGGAGCCGTAGCCAGAAACAAATATACTGAGCGCGACCAAAGTATTCCATTGGCCGGGAACCAGCAGTAGATGGCAGGTTTTTAAAGCGAGCGAGGGTGCGAAGAGTTAAGAACAGCTCCTTGATTTCTTCAGGAAGAGAAAAATTCGTAAAGGCAGACAGCAGTTAGGCACTTTATTAACGGATAATTTTGAGATCATTTATGTATAGTGGAATTGATCTTTATTTACTGTGAGCGGCACATGCATTGCTGGCTACGGCTCCACCTCCTCGATATACTTTAAGATGAAAATTCAGTGATAAAACACGGAGATTTAGACTGCGCTCAGTATATATTTCGCATTTAGCATCCGTTGGCGCTTCACCGCTATGCGAGAAATCAGTCAGGCGAATTTGTATCAGTAGGGGAATGCCGGCATGGGATTGTTTCTGTATCAAGCACGCCAGTTTTGTACTACGATTGAGAAATGGCGGAATGTGATGGCTGTGGCGCATGTTGTCGAGTCTTTCCAATTTTCGCTTCGAGCGCGGATGCCATCCGTGAGCCCCTGATCACGATACGCGGCCGTGAACTTCCCGAACACCGACGTACTCCTGCGTGGCGCTATCAGCTATACCCCCTTCCGTTTCTTGACCGCTGCCAATTTCTCGATCAGCGAGATCGGTGTCAAATTTATGAGACACGTCCATCCGTCTGCCGTAAATTCGAAGCTGGCTCTTTGCAATGCAACCAAGCACGCGGTCATATCGGCTTGCTACCCTTAGCGAACAGTAGGGCCTTAGTGAACGACAGGGCTTTGTTAAAGAGGGACCTTCATAAAGACAGCGACCTATTAAAGACAGAACCTTAATCAACGGCATCGATCGGGTTAAAGTGAAAGACACGACACCCAATTTATAAAAAATATCCTTTCCGTAATTTTTGAAACTAAGCGGCAGAACTCGTAACCGAAGAGAATTTTTGCGAAACGGCGCTTCCGAAGTCACGCACGAAAACTATCGCAGTCACCGCTATTAAAGCGAGCAACAGGGCATACTCAACGAGACTCGCACCGCGATCCGCGGTTTTATCCTTTGTAGGTCTCGTTTGCTATGCCGCTAATAAATATGCCGCTGACTAAGTAGCTAACCTACTTACTATGTACCGGGTAAACGCACACCAGCAACTTTATTTTCGGCCTCCGAAGCATTCTTACCTCACGCGTCATATGCCGTCTCCGTTAAGGAACTGACAGGAACACGACGGACAAATGACGACTCTAGTGTACGTACGTCGAAGGTAGCGTCACTCTCATACATCGCCGGAACAATGCAAAAGGACGCGGGTGGCTCATTAGCTGCCTCCCCTATCAGTGTCTCATCAGGCTCCCCAACTCCGGCTAGACGTTCGAAATAGCGGCGAGCAAAATTGCGTGGACGAGTCAGCTCCCTCTTTCCCTGCGCATAGGAAACTTCCTTGAAAATGCCGCCTGCATTTCCCGACTCTCCGCCAAATATCGTAAAACGAATTAGGCGATTCTTTCCGACACTAAAAT
>CAYTAW010000354.1:0-4025 GCA_964435675.1 uncultured Bdellovibrionales bacterium | reverse complement strand
GCCCAAAACAGTGGTTCGTCTGATTTATTCCCGTTTATCGGGAGCTTAACCTAAATTTGCCTGAGGCCGATATATAGCGTTGGGACGAACCATGACGCAATCGACCAAAGCCACGACCCGTACGAGTACACGCCGCCTCGATCAAGCAATCGAGTACGTGGCGCGGACCTGGTTTCCTGCCAATCCAGAGGTGCTTGAGCGCATCCGTAATCGCGCTGATAGCGGAAAGTATGAAGACGATTTCGAATTGCTCCTGAATGACCTAAAGAGTGACTTCGCAATTTTTTCCTTTATGCTCAAAGAATTGCGCGGCTTCTACCCGGACGACGCGAAGGAGATTGATCCGATCAAATTAATGCGCAGCATGAACCGGAAAGATCTGTTGAAGTTAATCACCATCCCCTCTGATGCGATTTCGAGCCACAGTTTTCAGGAAATGGAGAAAGCTCAGGCCAACCGACTCAAGCATTTCATTTGGAGCTGCTCGACCAGTGAAATGCTGGCCGATAAATCGGAAGCTACATGTAGCGCCGAGCAGGTTTTTACCGTAGCAGTGGTCAGGCAGCTTGGGCTCAACCTGATAGCGTGGAACTATCCATCGATTTATGGGCGCGTTCTTCAATCTCTCAAAGAGGGCGCCGAAGGGGAACTCGATCAGCTTCTCGCCGATCAAATAGGCTTCGAGCCGATTGAGCTGGCTGCGGCGTTGACGTACCCTGAAAAACTCAATAGTGAGCTGACCGACATTCTTGGCATGACCCGTCCCAGTGATGAAAACGGAATGTCAGACACGGCGTTGATGCAACGCAAATTGTGCGAAATCGGTGAGGCCTTCGCCATTCTCAACGACCCAGAAAGTTATCCTACCGGCACTCCTGCGGCACGCACCAGCATCCAAGAGATTGAAGAAATTCTGGGCCCCGGCGGTACCGACTCAATCGTCAAATCAATTAAGTCACGCTATGTTTCATATATAGCGACCAATCCTGATTTTATTGCCACCGATAATGCAAATGAGAGAGCGCGTCAAAATATCAATCCCTACGGAAAGGCTCTCTACAACCGCAATTCCCACGCGCAGCGCCTGCCCGATAACTTCAAAGATCGGCTCGCCGCCGTCTACGGAATGGTGATGAAAGGGCAGGTATCAACCGACGGTATTCAGCAACTCGTCTCGGACCTGATACCTTTTGCGGGCTTTAGCCGCGGCTGTATCTTCCTTCTTGAGCAGCGTGAGTATGTCCTCATTCCACGGCTACGTATTGGTAATGACAATCTGAAGCGCTATAAAGCGGTTTCCTGCATGGACTCGGGATTGCAAAATAATCCCATCTACGAGGCGTTTTACTCCTCTTTTCCGATAAAGCAGAGCGGCGCGGTATATTTAGGCGACACGACTTCGCTCATTGCGGGTGTCCTGGGCACGACAGAGCGCGCCGGCGTGCTCTACCTAGAAATGCCTGACGGCGTAGCAAACAGCACCTTGATGGACGTAAATGTCGTCTTCAAGGCGCTTCGCCAATGTATGAATGATTGTTTAAACTTGAAATAGCCCGCCTATCGCGGCCGGTACCCAACGCGCCGTTAGTTCAGCTTCGAATTGCCCATCGCTTGTTCAACTTCAGAGAAGATCTGGCTTAGCTTTTCACGCAGCTCTTCGGCGAGCACGCAAATCAGTGTCCCTGTCTGCGAGATGCCTTGGTCCGTATGAACGGTCTCGCGAGCTATCCACTCCGCAGCGTTCTCAAGGTGATCAATACGGCTAGTGATGTCGATCAATTTCTCAAGTGTTTCCATGATTTTTCGCGCTCCGTTAAAGTACCATCGATATAGATGAGGCGCTTTTGGCGAGGGATTCTATTCTTTTATGAGCGGCAAAGGAGGGGAATTCCGGTGGGTTATGCCGGTTCTAGACGCTACATTCGCCGTCCTCAGGCTCGGGCGCCCGCGGCGCATGCTCAGGGAGACTCAGAACAATCCCTCCTTCACCCGCGCGGAAAGAGGCTTCTCCAAAGGCTTCATTTGCGCCGGCATTATAAATTGAATTGATTTGAAGCTGTACTACCCGCGCCAGATCGGGATGCTGCCGATAAATCGCATCTTCGATTAAATTTCCAAGGAGAATTAATGCGCAATGAAATTCTCTGAGCGCCGATTCGCTTTCGCGTGACCGGTAAAAAAGTGTCGCCAAAGTATTCGTCTCCGGAAAGTTCTCGAGTCTGTACGCGCCGTCTTCTCGAACTCCTTTACATTGATTATAGGTCAGCATCTCTAGAGCTCCGGAGCGCCAATTTGCCGGAAAATCATTTTCGACCAACCGCGTCCAGTCGCAGATCGCATCTGGAAGAAACGAAATATCATCCGGGCGGATTCTCGGATGATTGGCTACCATGGATGTAAGGAGAGTACGCACTAATTGCGCATTGGCGCTATCTCGTTCCGGGTCGGGAGTTTGATTTGGGTTAGGCATGGGAGCGATGGTGCCGCCCTGGTCCGTGCTAAGCAAATGCGTCGTGCTAGCCGGTATTTTTCATTCCGCTGGCGATGCCATTGATGCTCAGATGAATTGCTTCAAGCAGTGCGTGCTTCTCGGGAGAATCGGCTTTTGCGGCGCGATAGCGCTGCAGTAAGTCAACTTGAATGTAACTTAGCGGATCTAAATAGCGGTCGCGAATGGAAAGGTAGTGCTGCAGCGTTGGATTTTTCGCCAATAATGCGTCCTGCTCGGTGACGGCAAGGAGTGCTTTCTTGGTGCGCTCAAACTCCTCTTTGAACGCGCCAATGAAACTCTCTGCCATCTTTCTGTCGCCGACCAGCGACCCGTAGCGCGAAACGATGCTCATATCGGCTTTTGCCAGTGTCATTTCGCAGTTCGCGAGGATTACTTGGAAGAACGGCCAATTGCGGTGCAGCCCGCGCAGCTGTTCAAGCCCGTTTCTTTGGGAGCTGATAAAGGTCTCAAGCGATTTTCCAACGCCGTACCACGTTGGAAAGAGCGAGCGGTTTTGCGTCCAGCTAAATACCCACGGTACGGCCCGGATGTCGGTGATGCCGATGTTGGCACTGCGCTTGGAAGGGCGCGATCCGATATTGAGCAAGCTAATTTCCCGGAACGGGGTGATCTCGAAAAAGAAAGCGGGAAATTCCGGACGTTCGAGCATTTCCCGATATGCGGCGAACGCGGTATGTGAAAGCTGCTCCATTATTTCGGACCAATGCTTCTCGTCCGCTTCCGAAGTTTGTCTGCCGGCGCTTTGCAGTAATACCGCATAGAGGGATTCCTCGAAGTTGCGCAGCGCGATTACCGGGTTGGAATAATTGGTGGAAATCATCTCTCCCTGTTCGGTGACGCGAATCTGTCCTGAAATACTGCCCGAAGGCTGGGCAAGAATTGAACGGAACAACGGTCCACCGCCGCCGCGCGCGCTCGTCCCGCCGCGGCCGTGGAAAATACGCAACTGTATGCCCCATTCTTGGGTCAGTGCGGTAAGCCTGCGCTGCGCCTTATAGAGTTCCCAATGGGAGGTGAAATAGCCGCCATCCTTGGCTGAGTCGCTGTAGCCAAGCATTATCTCCTGCATGTTGTCCTGCGCATCCAGATGGCGCCGATAGGACGAATTGGAAAACAGTGTGCGCATTACCGCATCAGCGCCGCGCAGATCTTCGATTGTTTCAAATAGCGGAACGATATTAAGCGAGCGTGCCGGTGACTTGCCCACAAATGCATTGCCGCTCTCTTTTAGAAGCAGCAGCACTTCGAGCACGTCGCTCGGCGCCTCAGTCATGCTGATAATATAATTTTCAACTGCGGACTTTCCGAGGGTCTGATGCGCCCAGCGCACCGTGTCGAAGACGCGCAGTGTTTGTGCAGCCTCCGACGAAAAATTCTGATGCGCCGAGAATAGCGGGCGCGGATTAGCGAGTTCTCGCGACAGCAATTCCTGGCGCGTTTCTTCCGAGCATTCTTTGTAATTTTCGCAAACCTTTGCCTGCTCCAATATCTCAGAGATTAGAGTGCTGTGCTT
>CAYTAW010000353.1:2334-4028 GCA_964435675.1 uncultured Bdellovibrionales bacterium | reverse complement strand
CGGTTGCGATCGTCACCAATATAGACGCAGAGCACATGAGCGCCTATAAATCGCTCGAAGATCTCGAAGGAGCTTTCGCGCAATTTGTTTCAGCGGTTCCTTTTTACGGTTTGGCTATATTATGCGTCGATGACCCCAAGGTGCGCAGCCTGGCGCAAACGCATCACGGTAGGAAGCTGACGTATGGGTTTTCCCCCGACGCGGAATTACGTGCTCACTCGCTTTCTCACCGCCAGCATCGCTCATTCTTTGAGCTTGAATATAAAGGTGACAAGCTCGGTCAAGTCGAGCTGGCCATGCCCGGGAAGCACATGGTGCAGAACTCACTCGCGGCGATCGCTGTAGGTCTTGAGTTTGGCGTGCCAATCGAAAAGATAGTTCGCGCATTGCGGGAGTTTTCCGGTGTCGAACGGCGCCTTGAGGTATTGAGCACCGCGGCAGGTATCACCGTGATGAATGATTACGGGCATCATCCCGCTGAAATTCGTGCCACCTTGCGCGCCGTTCGCGATGGTTGGGGGAGTGAGATTACGAGGCTGTTAACGGTCTTTCAACCGCACCGCTACACCAGAACGCGCGACTGTTTCGCGGAGTTCATTGACGCTTTTCGCGACGCTGACGAGCTTTACCTGATGGATATTTATAGCGCGGGCGAGGAGCCGATTGAGGGGGTTTCCGGCGCTCTGCTTGCGGAAGCGATCGCGCATCCCGCGAAAATCTTTATCGAATCGACGGGTGACTTATTCGAGCTTCTCGCTCCAAAATTACGCAGCGGTGACATGGTACTGTTCTTGGGAGCGGGAAGCGTCGGCGTAATGTCGCATACATTCAGCGAAACACTCTCTTCTATGCAATCGTTTCCTGTTGAGGGAGCACTGGCCGCTAATCGCGCATAGTGGGTGCGTCTATGGGTTCCTCTGAGAATTCCTCTGAAGCTCGTGCGCGTGATACCGAAATCGCCGCAGAGCTCGCGCGCGATACTGGAATATCGATTCGGCACGATGTGCCCGGCCGCGATTTGACCACATTCGCGATCGGGGGCGCAGTCCGTACGTTGGTCGAGGCCGGAACGATAGATCAGCTTCAAACGGTACTGAGCGTTCTCGCGCAAAATGATATTCCGTACTCGATTATCGGGGCGGGGAGTAATCTGTTGATTCCCGATGCGGGACTGGATCGCTGGATACTCCGGTTGAGCGGCGGATTTCGATCGGTGCGCGAAGAGGAGCTCGAGGGGGCCGTGCGCATAATTGCGGGGGGAGCATATCCCGTCATTGCGCTGTCGCGCGAATTGTCTGGAAAGGGATACGCCGGTATTTCGTTTGCGGGAGGAATTCCGGCTTCCGTCGGCGGAGCGGTCCGAATGAACGCTGGCGCGCATGGCGGCGACTTCAGTCAGATTCTTGAATGGGCCGATGTCGTCGACCGCAGTGGCCTGTTGCGGAGGTTATCCAATGATGAGCTTCAATTCTCGTATCGCCACTCGGCAATCGGAAGTGGCGATATCGTTGTTGCCGCCGCGCTTAGGCTGCGGCGCGCATCAGTCGAGGAGACGATGGCGCAGCGCGCGCATTGTCTCGAGGAGCGGCGCAGTCGGCAGCCGTTAAGCATGCCATCTGCCGGTTCGGTATTTAAGAATCCCTCGCCAGAGCGTAGCGCAGGGTGGTTGATTGAGCAGGTGGGGCTTAAGGGGT
>CAYTAW010000353.1:0-2324 GCA_964435675.1 uncultured Bdellovibrionales bacterium | reverse complement strand
GGCGGCGTAATGGTTTCCGAGAAACATGCCAACTGGATAGTGAATCCTTCGAAGCAGGGTAGAGCGCAAGATGTACGTAACCTAATCTCTCACTGCCAGGAAAAAGTCGAGCGGCAGTTCGGAATTACGCTTCAGCCTGAGATTATCACCCTTTTTTGAAATCTAGCCGGGTGTTACAACTCAAAGGGTATGCGGTTTGTCACCAGTATTTCCTTTGCGCTGATAACAATCGGGATGATTTATCTCGATAATCCCGAACCATTGAATAGATTTGCGAATCAGAGCGCGCAACAGGTAAACCATCTTCTGCTCGATAAAAACGTCTCGTATGAAGGACTATCCTACGTGAGGAGTGAGGAGATTGAGGTGCTTCTGCCGATGGAGAAAAGCATCCCATGGTGGCTCTTCAATAAATCTCAGATCGAAACGGGACTGCTCCGTCACTCGTTGGTAAAGAAAGCGCTGCTCGAAACGTGCGATACATTTGCGATTGCTGAGTGGGGGTGTTTTAAGGTTTTAATTCAAGAGCGGCACCCCGCGTACGCCGCCTTGATTGAAGATGAAGTTTGGATATTGGGTGAGGATGGCGGGTTGTTATTTCCGGTCTCACGCGAACAGTTTGATTCTCAGCCGCTGACTAAAATCCTATCCAAAAATTTGGCGCGCGATGTCTCGAGCGACGTTAATCTGAAAATACTACAGGTGGCCGGGAGTTCCCCGGATTTAATCCACGCGCGGCTGAGTTACACGCGGCGCGCGTTAGAGATTATCGAAGAGAATTCTGGCTTAGAAGCCGCGATGGCGCGTTGTTCTCATCAAGGGGAAATTCGAATCCGTTTCGATAATTATCCGTTCGAGGTGCTCTTTGATTACTCAGAGGATGCACCGAAGACGTTGGCGCTCGAGGCCCAGCGCTTGGCGGCGCTTTTAAAAGAGTTTGGTGCTCGGGCGCAAACAATCGAGTTAATCGATCTTGCCTATAATAAATTGGCGATAGTCCGATTTCATGACGCGCAGTTAGAAGAGAGCGCTCGCGCAAGCGCTAAAACTATGTTTACAACAAAGCCTCCCCGTTCTAATTTAAAGGGAGCAGCGAAATCGCCATCGGCGCATGTGTTTCGTTAAGCGAACTCGTCGTCTCCGTGCAGCGGAGTGGGGGAAGGTCGCTAAACAAGGGAAGTAGGTTATGTCGTCAAAGCCTGAGTTAATTGTTGGACTCGATATTGGAACGACCTCAGTGACGGTCGTAGCGGCGAGTGTCAAAGAGGGTGGGGTTATAGATATCGTTGGAGTCGGCACGGCTCCATCGCGCGGATTGCGCCGCGGTGTGGTGATTAATATCGAAGCGACGGTTAGTTCTATTACAAAAGCGCTCGCACAGGCTGAGACGATGGCCGGGAGCGAGTTGACATCGGCGTTCGCCGCCATTTCCGGAAATCACATCCGTGGATTTAATAGTCATGGAATTGTCGGCATCAAGAACAGGGAAGTCAGCTCGCAGGATTTGGAGAAGGTGATCGAGGCTGCTAAGGCGGTTGCCATCCCGATCGACCGGGAAGTGCTGCACGTGCTCCCTCAGGAATTCATTATTGATGAACAGGATGGCATCCGTGAACCGCTTGGAATTTCGGGCGTGCGGCTCGAGGTTCGCGTTCATATGGTGACGGGAGCCGTTGCTAGTGCTCAGAATGTGGTCAAGTGCGCTAATCGCTGCGGACTGGCGGTCGAGGATATTATGCTTGGGGCGTTGGCATCAGGTCGCGCCGTTTTGACACAAGAAGAGCAGGAGCTGGGGGCGCTGCTGGTGGATATTGGCGGGGGAACGACCGATCTGGTGATTTATCACGGCGGTGCGGTTAAGCACACGGCGGTACTCCCGATTGGTGGCACTCACGTTACGAACGACATCGCCGCCGGGCTGCGCACCCCGATTGCTGCGGCTGAAGATATCAAATGCCGCTTCGGCGCTGCGGTCGCCTCATCGGTGGGCATGAACGAAACGGTCGAAGTGCCCTCAACTGGCGGTCGCCTTCCACGCGTACTCTCGCGCCATGTGCTGAGCGAAATAATTCAGCCGCGAATTGAAGAGATTATGAATTTGGCCCAGCGTGAAGTGATCAAAGCGGGCTTCTATGATCATCTGACGAGTGGTGTGGTATTAACCGGCGGAACTGCTAGCTTGAATGGAATAACCAAGATCGCCGAAAAAGTATTCAATCTTCCGGTGCGCGTCGGCGCGCCTGTCGGCGTAGGCGGATTGGCTGAGCTGATCAATTCACCGCAATATGCGACCGCAGTCGGGCTCATACAGCTCGGTTCTGAAT
>CAYTAW010000352.1:0-4041 GCA_964435675.1 uncultured Bdellovibrionales bacterium | reverse complement strand
TTGTAAAATGAGCGATAGAGATAGGGGGTTGGATCTTCCGGATCCAGCTCAATGGCGCGCTGATACTCTTCCGCCGCCAACCCCTCTTCCTCCTCTTCAAAAAGCGCTTTACCAAGGTAGCTGCGATAGAGCGAGCGCTGCGGTTCGAGATGCGCGGCCTCTTGGATTAACATGCGCCCCTTGGTGAGGTCCCCACGCCGGATTTCAGTCAATCCCAAGCCAAGATACGGAAGCCCCTCGCCACTCGATAGCGTTACCGCGCGTTCGAACGATTCATGAGCTTGATCTACTTCGGTTCGCGCCAACTCTGCAAATCCTTTAACCGTATAGGCATAAGAACTATTCGGCATATTCACTGCCGCTTCCTGCGCCAACTCAAGCGCGTCCTTACTCTCTCCAAAACTGAGCAGCAATTCGGCCAGCCGAGCCTTGAGATTGTAGTCGTTCGGGGACGCTTCCGCCGCTTGCGCAATCGCTTCGCGCGCACTATCAACATCTCCCTCGCTTTGCATCACATACGAATACGTCAACGCTGCGCTCGCAGAACTTGGCGTTAGAGTGCGCGCCGTTTCCAGCTTGCTGCGCGCATCATCTCCGCGATTTTCTGTAAGATCTATCGCGGACTGTTGCGCAAGAAGCACCGTTCGAAGCCCGGGCTGTAAATCCGGCGCAAGCGCGGCAATATGCGCCTCGGCGCGGCGATGATAGTTCGTAACGCGATCGATCGCGCCGCGCTCCAAATACATTGCGGCCAACAGTAGATCAATGGAAGGCGACGGGTTCCCTAGTGATTTCAACAGCGACAGTGCCTTCTCACTCTCTCCTTGTTGATTCAAAGCCAGAGCGCGTCCAACCGAATCCTGCCAAGTCACTCCCTGGAAATGGGCTTGGGCCGCCGCCGGATTATGGTTTGCGAGAGCGAAAAGCCCGTCACGCTGACTTGGATTCAGACTTGCTGCGAAATCGGTTAATTCCGTAACGGAAATAAGATTGGGATAATATAAGGCCCACTGAATCTGGTTTGCCCCGTCCACCAGCACCGTCTTCTTCGGCGCTTCCCCGGCCTTCACCAAGCCGAGCTCTCCCGCGGATAAGGTTAATTCACCGAATTTATTTTTGAGATCAATCGCGCCTTTGAACAGCGCAATCTTGCTCTCCGAAGTGGAGGTCTCGATTGTAAACTCCGTACCGCGCATTGCAGCAGTAATTACAGGAGTGGTGATTTTTGGAAACTGCACGGGTTTACGGCTCAAAAAATGGGCTGCTCCTTGATCGAGACTCAGCTCTTCAGATGCCGACGAACTTGGATGCCCAATCCGGAAAAGCGAGTTGCCGCCCAGCCTAACCATCACGCCGCTCGCAAGGACAATCGCCGCCCTGCTCGCATCTCCGGTACGCACGGCATCGCCATCACCTAAATGGGACTCGGCGGCGGCATCGCTCCAATCGCTTTTGCCACTCCGCTGAATTGTAACTTGTCCCTGACTAGAATAGATACGAGCGGATTCCAGCGCGTCGGCCGCCGCGCTGGTTCCGATTAACAGCGCGGCACAGAGTGCTCTAGTTATTATTTTTGTCACCGTCTATCTCCCCCACTCTATTCCGCACACGCCTACGGCGGTGGCTGCTGATTATTAGCGCACTTCTGATCGAAATTATCTTCCGCTCGACGTACCAGCTCGTCATCTCGACAGAATCCTTGCCCCTGCAGTCGCGTCGTAAAGCACGTAGAAAGCGCCGTTTCCAATGTGGAGTTGCCGCTATTCATCGTCAACTCCACGCTCCCGTTTGCGCTACAAGAGTAGGCGCTGGTATCAACGTTTACGTCCGCGTCAGCGTCATAAAAGGAGTCGCTGGATATTTCGTAATCTGACGCCTTCTGTTTCAACGAATTGTCGGGCGCGGCAGCGTACAGGGTATCGCGGAATTCAGTCGCGCCCGTAAATGACCGAGTATTAGAATTGCGCTGCGTATCGCTTTTGAATGCGCCCTCTAAGATCAGTGCACTGAGCGCGTCATCTCCGGAAAAATGAGAGAGAATATACTCTTTTAAAGTCGAATTGTTGAAGGCGTCGCGGCGCTTCAGAGTAACCATGCCCTGCTTCAAAATCTCGAAATGACCTTTGGAGACATCATCATCCTTCTCAACCCGAATTTCTAGAATTCGCGATTTTGTCGGATCCCATACGATCGATCCAGATGCCGTTTTCACCGTTCCCTTCAGTTCAATCGTATTAGCGCCGCCGTTAAATGGATCGCTCCTATTGCCGACGTTAATCTTCATCACGCCCTTATCGGAGATCTGGATTATATTATAACCGCGCGGCCCTTGCTGCCCCGGGGGACAGAAGTATAGATCGGCGCGATACAGCCGCCCCGCCTTTTCATTGGCAGCCGCGGAAGGAATTCTGACAAAAATTGTTTCCGCTTGCCCGCGCGAGCGAAATTGCGGCGCGTTGATTTTGATCGTCCGAGCTTTCGTACCGGCCAAGAATAATTTGCTTATATTTTTTGCGGTGACCGCACCGCTATTTACGGTGATGCCTCCGGCATTCAAATTCGCAGCGGTGGGGAAATTTTTGATGTAGCAGAGCGAAGTTTCAGCGTCGAGCGTCGTCTGGAAGGAGCGCCCAAGCGCTTCAGCCATATGGCACGCGCCGAGCCCTCCCGAATTGCCGTCAACCGGACTGGAAAAGAATTCAGCGCACTGCTGCTGATTGGGCGAGCCGTTTGCTACCGTCTCAACCACATTGGGCCGCCAAAATAATGTCTTCACGTCTACATTTGGAATCTGTGAAAGCAGCGGCGGCGTTCCCGAGACCGCCTGTGACGTAGCCTTGCTCGAGCTGGTCTTAGAACTCAGCGCCTGACTCGCAGAGGGAATCTTGCTCAATCCCGACTTGGAGAGGATTGTTGAGACCTTTTTAATAGCAGTCGATAAGGTAGCGCGCCCCGTATCGGGTTCGTCTGCGCGCGAGGCGACCGGAAATAAAAACGGAAGAAAGAAGAACAGAAGGAAGAAGAACACCACTGACGTTGTCTGACTAGAACGCCTAGAAAGAAGTCTCATCAAAAGTGCTCCTACCCGTGCAATTTTGCGCGTATTATATGAGTCTAATAGTGAATACACGGTTACAGTCGGCCGTCGCAAGGTAGAAATTACCGGCGAGATTCTGCCGCGCTGCCAGCTTGTTTACGGCTACCGGCCATTGATGTCTTACTCGAACAATGTTAACACAGAATCGAATACGCGGAGATTTCCGCGCGGCTGGATTTGAAGGAATTAATGCGATGAAAAAGTCGGTTCTTAAGAAGCTCTCCCCCGAATTACGCGGCATGATCAACCGCGATAATGAGCGCGTGTCGACCTCTGACACGTTGAGCAAATATGTTTCGAAACGCTCGAATCCAGTCACCGCCTTCGCCGAGCGCACTCTTAATCATTGCAACGGCGGCTCAACTATGCAGGCGGCGCTTTGGCTCAAGCAGCATTTAAAAGACGGGGGGAAAATCGTTGTAACGATCGCCGGAGCGTTGAGCTCGTTCCAGGTCGGCATCATGCTGGCGGAACTCATCCGAAAAAATAAAGTGCATTTGATTTCCGCGACTGGCGCAAATCACGAGGAGTCCTATTACCGCTATGTAGCGCACTCCCATTACGCTTACATTCCGAACTATACGGAACTAACCCCCGAGCAGGAAGCAGAATTGCGCGACGCCGGCCTGCGTCGTATCACCGATACATTCCTTCCTGAAGATGAGAGCGTGCGCATCATGGAGCCGCACCTGCTCAAATTTTGGCGTGAAGCGGAAAAGAAGGGAAAGTCCTATTTCCCGCACGAGTATTTCCGCCGACTTTTTGCTGAAAAGTTAATTAAGCCGGACCCACAAGCTAATCCGAACGACTGCTGGACATACGCCGCATATGAAAAGGATATCCCAATCGTTATCCCCGGCTTCGAAGATTCAACCATGGGCAATATCTTTGCGTCGTATACCTATGACGGCCCGCACAAAAAGAAGGGCGCAACGACCGTAGAT
>CAYTAW010000351.1:0-4044 GCA_964435675.1 uncultured Bdellovibrionales bacterium | reverse complement strand
GGCTTCAGTCGCGCTTTGAAAAGCATCATCAAGTGAAGTATAGTCCTGCCGCGCTTAAGTCGGCGGTGGAGCTCTCGGCAAAGTACATCACCGATAAATTACTCCCAGATAAAGCGATCGACGTGATCGACGAGGCGGGCGCCGAAAACCGCAATCTGCCGGTGAAGAAGAGAAAAAAGGTCATCTCAGAAAAGGAGATCGAGAAAGTCGTTTCAGTAATAGCGCGGGTGCCCGTCAAAAACATTTCGAGTACCGATCGTGACATGCTGCAGAACTTACTCGCTAAGCTGCGTCAGCGCGTTTTCGGTCAGGAGAAGGCCGTTGAGTCGATTGTGCGGGCAATAAAACGCGGCAGAGCGAGCCTCAAGCGCCACAATCGCCCCGTCGGCTGTTTCCTCTTCGCTGGTCCAACGGGCGTTGGTAAGACTGAGTTAGCCAAGGTCCTTGCGGAGGAGCTCGGCGTGCGTTTTCATCGCTTCGATATGAGTGAATACATGGAAAAGCACGCTGTCGCGCGCTTAATTGGCGCACCGCCAGGATATGTTGGATACGAGGAAGGCGGTCAACTTACCGATCTTGTGCGTAAGCACCCCTACGCCGTTTTGCTTTTTGATGAAATCGAAAAGGCGCATCATGATATCTATAATATCTTGCTGCAGGTGATGGATGACGCGCGGCTGACTGATTCTCAGGGGAAGGTTGCGGATTTCCGCAATGTCATTTTGATTATGACTTCCAATGCCGGCTCCGAGAAGAGCGCTGCAATCGGATTCGGCGAGAAGCGCGGTGAAGCTCACCGCGATGAAGCTATCAAGCACGCATTCAAGCCTGAATTCCGAAATCGTTTAGACGAGGTCGTATATTTTAGCGCGCTCGCTCCGGAAGTTATCGAGCAAATCGTTGATAAATTTGTTGCGGAAATGCAGTCACAGCTTGCCGAGCGTGAGGTGACTTTTGAAATCAACCCAGAGGCGAGAGCCTGGTTAGCGAAGAAAGGCTTCGATCCCATTCTCGGCGCCCGTCCGATGGGCCGCCTCATTGAGCGCGAAATTAAGGATCCTCTGGCCGACGAGATTCTGTTCGGTAAGCTAGAGAAGGGCGGCAAGGTTAAGATAACGCTCGCGGACGACAGGCTCGCGTTTGATATTTAGGCCGTTGACCGATTCAGACTATCAATTCAGATGATCGATAGAGTTGTTTGCGCTAATGCTGACTGGGCAAATCGAGAAGATCAGCTGATCGAGACACCGAGCTCATTGAGTCTGTTAATCGGCGCGGCTCATATACCGGCCCTCTTCGGTGTCAACGACGATACGGTCGCCAATTTTAACGAAAGGGGGTACTGAGAGTGAGAGTCCGGTATCGGTCTTTGCCGGCTTTGGCGAATTCGAGGCGGTGGCGCCTTTGAATTCAGGCTCGGTGTCGGCAACGGTGAGAATCGTTGTCTTTGGAAGCTTTACAGAAATCGGCGCTTCGTTGAACGTCGAAATTTCGACTTGCATCTCTTCTTTGAGATAATAGATACCGTCTCCTACGACTTCCTTAGAGATTGTCATCTGATCATACGATTCGAGATTCATGAAGTGATATCCTTCTGAGTCCGAATAGAGAAAGCTTGCGGCAAACGTAAAAAGATCGGCTTCTTCGAGATCTTCGGTTGAGCTGAAGCGGACTTCAGTCTGGGTTCCGCTCAAAAGATTGCGCATCTTGGTTTGTACCATTGCGCGCAGATTGCCCGGTGTGTGGTGATGGAAGTCCATCACGCGGTACGGCGCGTTGTTGTACATTATGACGGTACCTTTTCTAATATCTTTCGCTTTCATGTCGGCTCTCCTTTGGACGGCGCCAAGTATAGCAGCACTCTTGGCGATATAAAAGGGCAGGGGGAATGCGAAAATAGCTCCCAAATCGGGCCATTTTGATCAGTAGTATCGCGAGGTTTATTGAGGCTATGATGTGCCGGTATGACGCTCTATGCAATGGTAAGCACCGAATCGTCCAAGCGCTACACGGATTTTGCGCTCGAATCTTTTTTTGCGGCGACCGCGCTTGCCCCCGACGATCGGTTCACCCTAATCGTAAATGATGGTTGTTATGAGCCGCCTCAATCGCTGCGCGGTGCGGCGATTGAGGTGCTGTACAACCAGCGGCCGCTTTCTTTTGCCGAGAATGCCAACCTGGCGGCGGTACGCGCTCGCACGCTTTCGAGCGATCTCTTTTTTTTGAATAACGACATCATCTTTTCATCGGGATGGAACGCAACGGTAAAGGATGCGCCACCCGACGCGCTGCTCGTTCCGCTTTCGAATAGGGAGATGCAATACACGCTTCCGCTGGGGAGCGAGAGCGCCTTCACGCTGCGCATGCGCATGGAACTCGACGAATATCTGGGACATGAGCGCGATTTCGCGCACATTGCCGAACTGCACGAAAAGGAAGCCCGGGGCGCGGCGCCGTTTTTGGCTGTTTTGTGCGCCCCGTTTTATGCGGTGCGCGTGCCGCTTGCGGTGATTAATGACGTCGGTGCCTTTGACACGCGCGATGGAGTGGGGGGCGCGGAAGACTACGACTATTGTTTGCGCGCCCACCTTGCCGGATATGCTGTGGGTTATTTACAGCGTGGGTATCTGCTTCATTTCGGCGGGCGATCGATCCAAGCCTCGGGGCAGAGCGAGCCGACCTTCATTGGTATCTTTCGAGATAAGTGGGGAGGCCGCATGACGCGTGTTGTCTTCGACGATGCAAGTACTGTCATCGAGGAAGAGAATGTCCCGCGCTATGACTATCAAAAAGAAGGTTTCGGCCGTCTAGTGCGCGAGCTTGCGCCGCTGCCGCCGATTCGACTTCCGTTATGAAGCGTGGCGCACGCGAACCGCTTTTATGACGCGCGGAAGTTTCGCCTGTCCGAGCGCTGATGCCGCGTCCGGCTGGTAGCCGCTCGCTTCGAAGTTTCGTTCGAAATGCGTCTACTCCTAATAGTGCGCTGAACCTGCGAATGAGGCAAGAATGCTGTTCGTCGCGATGCCGATATATGGGGTAGTCTAGGGCTTTATCGTGTCGCGATTAGGCGCAATCGGCGTGAAGAAATTCAAGGAATGTTCGAGTAGTAAATTATCGATGCGGATGTCGTCGTTTGGATTTGCTGACACCATCGGAGCCAGCGCTCGGCCCGTTCGAACAGTTCGCGATAGGGAGGCCCCGCCGCTGGGTTGCCGGGCACCGCGAGTGCAAGAAACGGAGCGCCGCTGCATTCGCGCAGCCGATTCCGAATCTGTTCATGAATAGTCTGCATTCCGTCCGACGCAAGCATATCGCAGAGGATTCGGTTTTAACCAGATCGGGGAGGCCGTTGAAGTGGCGGCAGGAGATCTTTGGGCGATTAGCAGTGATTCGCCGTAGTCAAGACGCGTATGCGTTCAGGTGATGCGCTGATAACTGCCGGAAGATAGCCCGCCGCCTCACCGTCGGCTTGAATTGGGCTGCGCGCGCCATTATTGCTGATTTCAAAGTGTTCGCCTTCTGCGAAAATCGAACCATCCAACGCGGATTTCATTCCGCAAAGCCGGCCAGCGGCGATGGTCAAAAGCTGCAATAGTTCGGCTTTCGGAAAAAATCGCACGGCAAGCGAAGTTTTCTGGGTGCTCGCTTCGGGAACGAGATTTAAGCCGAGCGCATATTCTGGAGAATTGGCGACGATCAGGTATCCGCGTTCCTTTGAAACGATCTCTTTCCCGTCGACGCGGAGCGATAGCTGCGGTGCGGCATAACTGCAGATGCGGCGTAGCGTGGGCAACACATAGCCAACGTGCCCGATTGGCCCCGCGCGAAATTCGCTGATATCGGTGACAACCATCGAGTCGATTCCGACGCTCGCCATGGTGAAAAAGGGAGTGCCGTTCAATAGGCCGATTGAATGTTGTTCGACATTGCCCAGTCGTATCGATGAGGCTAGGTTTTCATACGCCGCCGACATTCCGAACGCGCGAGAAAAAAGCGATTCGTTGCCGGACGGTACCATATAGACTGGTGTGCGCGCCTTTGCCA
>CAYTAW010000350.1:3601-4045 GCA_964435675.1 uncultured Bdellovibrionales bacterium | reverse complement strand
GTTATAAGGCAGTATCTCTATGGGTGACATCTCCTCTACTCGCGCAGAATCCGCTTCCCGTTCCTTCTCGGAAGGAGCAATTTCTGATGATGACATTACGGCAATCTTATCTGAAGGCAAAAGAACGCTTCCGTCGCAGCGTGTCGAAGTTAAGACATCCCCCGATCTTCCGTACGTAGCTGAAGCGCTCGCCGGCGGCGCTGCACTCGCTGACGTAGTCAACGGGACGCGTGCAACACTTAGGCAAATCAAAGGGCAAGGCACATCTGTGCAAATCGACCGAGGTGTCGACTTTATTTCTTCGTTTGCCAGCGGCATTACGCGCCTCATGACTGGTATCGAGAAACTCCCCGCCGATTCACCGCAGCGGCACCGCGCGGTGGGCGAGCTGCTATTGCCATTCGCAATCGAGCACTGGCGCCTTTATCCTTCGATAGATAGCGG
>CAYTAW010000350.1:0-3591 GCA_964435675.1 uncultured Bdellovibrionales bacterium | reverse complement strand
TCATCAACGTGGTGGTGCTCCCGAAAATACCGGTTCTCAGTGGATCAAGACGGTACTTCCGTATTTTAATATTGCGCAGCTGGGGGAGAATCTCCCTGGTATCGAAGATTTTATTGAGCAGTCTCCTTCCCTCGCTCCCCGGTTAAAGGAGGCTCGAACCCAGATTGCGGAGATTGAGCGCAAATTGGATCGCGCTCGGGCGAATCTAGAAAACGCGGCGCAAGCCTCCGAACAGGAGTACGATTCGGTCAGCAATCAAATTACCCGACTCGAGCAGGAGCTGGCTTCTGTGCAGCAAAGAATCCCTCCGCTGTTTGAGCTTGTTTCCGATGTAAAACTCGCGGATGTGCCCGCGGTTTTTAATTCATTGAACATTCGCATTGCGCCGAATGACGAACTCTGCAAGGCGCTTTGTCAGTCTGCCACCAGTATCGAGCGGCTGGTCTATTTTGCTACTTTTGCGGCGCTCGGAAAGGTTACGGAAAATACGATCTCTTTCCATATTCCGTTACCCACACCAGATGGAAAGGTTCTGTCGACGAATGTAAAGGTGTCTCCGGCGGATCTCATTGAGCTTGGAAAAAATCCCGCGCGGCTTGCGAACGTGCTATCGGCATTCAAGGCGGTACGTGACGCGATTGAAGCCACCTATCGCGCCACGACCACAGTTCAGGATCTAGCCAGCGGAGAACGCGAGAAGATGAAATCCGCTCTTCAGGAACCAATTGCGCCGATTAAATCAGGGCGCCTCGCGTTGGTCCATCTTCTTAGGCATGATAACCCTACGGTCTCCCTTGCGGCGGTACGCCTTTTAGATACGCCTGCATTTGAGAGCGTCAAGTCCGAGATCGCGCAGCCGGTTCTCGAATTTCCCCGGTCTTTCGATTTACTTTCGATTGTTACTGCGCAATTTCTCGCGGCAAAGGATGGACGCGCAGAAAAATTGCAGTCCGTTTTTGCATCGCAGCCGCATTTTCAAGAGGCGCTGGGGGTGATGTGCAATGCGCGAAACCTTCTTGCTGAGAGTAATATGGTAGGCTTCGCGACCTTTATGAACGAGCAGTTATTGCTACAAAAAAAGGCGCTTGAAGGAGCGGAGCCTCTCGAACGCTTCAAGGCCCTTGGCATATTATCGATCCTTCACGGCCTTACTTCAAATGATTCCATCGTGCGTGAGCTGCGCTTTCAAATTCCCGATCTTTCGGTAACAAAGCAGCTAGGTAAAGCGTTAATCGGTGAGCATCTGGAAACTCAGAATCTTATCTTAGATAGCGTGCACGATATTATGTGCGCATTTAGTCAATCGTTGCGTGATTATTACATGGCAGATAAAGCCGGACATCTGAAAGAAGCGATTGATATGTACCGCTATTTTTTGCGTAATCCACACATTGCGCAGGGGATTCCCGCCAATCACGTCCTCAAAAATGCCGTTGCGGTTTACGGCCCTCCCGGCGTGGGTAAAAGTTTCTTTGCGATGTGCGTATCGAATGAACTGGATGATATAGTTTTGGTCACCCTTTCTCCCGGCGATAAAAAACCGGACGAAGATCCGCTCGGATATGTAAAACGGATTTTCGATGAAGTGAAGAGAATCGCGGCTAAATCGCCGGTACTGCTTTTAATCGACGAAGCGGAGACAACCGTATTTCACCGTATGCATCCTCTCGCCTCACCTACCGACCGAGAACGAACCAATTATATTTTAACGGCTCTTGATGAAATTCGAAAAAGCTATCCGAACGTTTTTACGTTGATGGCATCGAACTATCCTGAGCGCGTTGACGAGGCGATGGAGCGCCATGGACGAATCGATTTAGTCGTCTATTTGGGAAATCCAACTCCGTTAGAGCGGCAAGCGATTATCGAAGAAACGATACGGAAAGAAAACGTTCCTCTCACGCTGACAGCCGATCAAAAAGAGCGAATTGTCGAAATTACCGACGGCTTTATTCCCATTCAGATAATACAGGCGATAACCGGCACTCATCGCCTGTATATTCCATTCATGCGAGATACAAAGAGAGATCCTGATCTAGAATGGAGTTTTCAACTCCTCGTTGATCGGTTCCAGCGGATGGTCGATGAAGATAAAGTTCGAAAAGAGAAGAAAAACGTCATGTCCAAGACGCCGGCGATGACATCGATGCTTCCGACTGATGCTTCTCAAAGTTAGCGCGGAGTGAGTTGCTTATCTTTAAAATATCGCGAGGCGCTTTCGCTTTCGCGAGCTAATTCGCTCAGTGGGTAGCGACTATGGAGCGAATGCGCTGGAATTGCCACGATCGTAAAACCTTCGGCACTCGATTGCCTCCTCTCTAGTCGCTAATACATCACTTCGTTTGTTATGTTTTTTTTCTAGGTTGCCTGTAGGCTCTGTGCTAGAGATGTGAAACGGAGTGTGTGGTATGAATATTGAGACTGATCAAGGTGGTGACAATCTATTCGTACCAGTGGCAGACTCAGCGGCGCTTTCAGGAGCCACGTTTACTCCCGTTCTTAATTTCCATCCGAACCTGGCTATTACGCCCGAAGTAATCGCACCGATTATCCGGGACCATCTCAGTGATTTTCAGAAGGTGCTCGACGGAACGCTGCGCGGCCACCTCCTGAGTTATTTTGTGAACACCAAGACGATGAGTGATGAGGTAGACGCTAAAACGCGGCGTACGCAGCGAGATATGCTGCGCATACAGTACTTGGAGCTCGTCTCGGAGTTCGAGGAGCTCCAACGCACGTACCTTTCGGCAGCAGCGACGATGACCGCCGAGGAACTGGTAATGGGATGGCTCAATCGTGCCGCGCCGCTTTTAGAGAAAATTTCTGACTTCAGCAACGCGGGGGAGAGTCGAATAACCAAAAAGTTCGCGCTCGTGCAGAAGAGTGTCGATGAGCTTCTTGAAGATGGTGAAGCCGCTGAAGTATCGATTGATTCGGATTGGGGCGAACCGGAACTCGTTTCAGATCGCGGTGATATGCTTAAGCGATTTACCGATTTTGCTATCGAAAACAATAAGCGCGTTGGGCGCATCGATCGCGCTAAACTGGCGGTACTCCGGTATGATCCGCGCGCACAGGCTGAGCAAACGTCATTGAACGACATAGCAATCACCATGCATCTCGAGTCTATGAATGTGCAGATGGATCCGGAGCAGCCGGTCATTGCCTTGGGGAGTGATGACTTGAGACTGCTTACCCATTTTGTCGGCAATAAAGTTCAACAATGGGCAGGTGAGCGGTACACCTCTCTTTATCAGCAGTTGTTAAATGACAGTGACGACTTTTTACTCGATGAGCCGCGCTCTCTGATTCAAAAATGCGACGGTTTCTTCGAAGAGATGGAGGTGGAGTTTGCGGTAAGAGGCGCAGAAAAGCTTGTTTTTACCGTTAAGCTTTCTAGCTGGGGTACTTTTTCTGAAAGCGCGGCTCGTGCCGAGCTCGATCGAATGCTCCAGCCGGCGCAAGCATTCGCTGAAAAGCTCGGAATTACTCACAAGATAATGATCGAGAAAGAAGATGCGGCGGTAGTCATCAATATAGAGCTGGTTCTGCCGGGCGTCGAATCTAAGATGGAACCTAGTCTGTTTAGAG
>CAYTAW010000349.1:0-4045 GCA_964435675.1 uncultured Bdellovibrionales bacterium | reverse complement strand
CGAATACGCTCGCATTTCAAGGAGTGACTTTCCCGACCGGATATTTTGCGCCACCGGCGATTTTCCGCGACGTCAAACCCGACACAGACCTCTGGCGTGAAGAAATTTTCGGCCCAGTGGTAGCCTGCCGTCGCGCGGATACCCTCAACGAAGCAATTGCGCTCGCAGTCGCGTCGCCGTATGCCTTAACCGGAGGATTTTTCAGCCGCAGTCCGAAGAATATCAATACGGTACGCGAAAATTTTCGTGTCGGTAATTTATATATTAACCGAGGATGCACCGGCGCGCTGGTAGGCAGGCAACCGTTTGGCGGATTCAAACTGTCTGGAATCGGCTCTAAAGCCGGTGGCAAGGACTATTTACTGCAGTTTCTCGAACCACGCACAGTCACTGAAAACACTCTGCGCCGCGGCTTCGCGCCTGATTAAAAGAATAGCTAACACACTGACCTGACAATACTTTTTTGCTCAAGCTTTTTTTCTCCGCTGTCGACTTAGATTATGGAGAATCAGGAAGCATCTATCTATGAAGCAGAAAAGCTCTACACGGGTCACCCAAGTGATGGATCGCACTGCGCTTGCTGCCAGCGTTCCTGTGAGCGGTGATTCTCTATTTCAAGTCACGCGGATGATCGACAACGGAGACGAGCCGCGGCGCATCTTCAACTCAATCGTCGAATGCGCGGCCAATACCCGCGGCGTGAGCGCCTGCGCGCTCTTTCTGCCAAGGAGAACTGGACTTTCGTCTATTCTACGAGGCGGACAGCAACACGACTGGTCGCGTTACTCTTCAAGCCCTGAGCAACACGCCAAAAATCTCTCACGAGGAGCGGCACTACTTCAGCATTATTTGCGTCGGCGCAACAATAGGCTCTCTCTGCGTTCATGCGCCGAACGGCCTCGAACAAGAAAGCGCGCAAAAAATTGCGCTGCTTGCACATCAAGCAGGTGTCGTTTTCGAACGTCAACGCCTCGCCCTTACGCTACAACATTACCTCGACCGTCTCCAGGTACTAAACGAGTTGAATCAACTGATTGCGAGCAACGTCGACATGACGCGCGTAGTGAAGAGCTTGGCGCGCGAAGTCGCCTTCCGTTTCGGCGCCGATCTAGCGCTGACCTTCATTCTGGATGAGCAGCACCGCGTGCTCGAGGTGAAAGGCGGTTACGGATGCGCGCCGACGGTCGTTCCGAAAAGCATCGAGCTCATGGACGGCTTTCTTAGTCAGGTAATGCGTTTGGGCGGACACCTCTCGGTGCCCGATCTTTCGGCGAACGATCACCACAATTTGAGATTTTTGCGCGAACTCGGCATCACCTCGGTCGATGCCTGCTGTCTCGAAGTGAAAGGCGAATCGCTTGGCGCGCTGCTCGTCGGATTCCGTCACTCGAACAGCATGTCGCAAAACGATTTAATCCGTTTCGAAGAGTTCTGCCAGGGCGCAGCGGTAGCAATCGCAAATGCGCGATCACAAGAACGTATCGCCTCGTATACCGAACGACTCGAAGAGCTCGTCGCTCAGCGCACGTCGGATCTCGCCGTGCAAACTGCGCGCGCTGAAGAAGCCAATCACGCCAAATCTCAATTTCTCGCTAACATGAGTCATGAATTACGTACTCCGTTAACGGCAATCGTCGGATACGGCAGCGTTCTAGCCGACGGAATCTTTGGACCGCTTAACGAGAAACAACACGACGCGCTTAATGCGATTACACGCTCTGGCGATCACCTCAAGACTCTAATCGACGACGTACTCAATCTCGCCCGCATCGAGTCGGGCAAAGAAACCCCTGAGCCAACACAAGTGCCCGTTAAAGAGCTCGTTACGCAGGCCATGAAACTAATGCAGCAAACGGCGATGAATAAAGGCCTGACAATTGAACCACTCAAGATCGAGGACGCGATTCTGAATCTCTCATTGCATTGCGATCAAAAGCATATTCATCAGATTGTCATCAATCTTCTTTCTAATGCTGTCAAGTACACACCGAAAGGCGGGCGCGTCTGGATCAGCGCGGAGAAAATGGCCGATAAACTTAAGATCTGCATCCATGATACGGGTGTAGGCATCTCGCCCGAGAAGATGAAAAAGCTTTTCGAGCGCTTCGAACGCGGTGAAGATACATATAGCAAGAGCCAGGAAGGTACGGGCATCGGCCTCAATCTCACGCGCCGACTAGTTGAATTAAACGGCGGACGTATCGGCGTCGAAAGCAAAATAGGCGACGGATCAATTTTCTGGATCATGATGCCGGTAGTGGCCGATAGCAATCACTCGGTTACAATTCACGAAAATGCGCAAACTGTGCAGCGCTTAGACGGCCTGACGACGCTCGTTGTCGACGACAACGAAGACACTTGTGAGGTGCTCAAACAGATCCTCACCTTCGCCGGCGCTCGCGTGACCACCGTCCAGACGGTTCGGGACGGCATTGCCCACTTAGAGCAAGAAACTCCGGATATTGTCCTGACAGACTTGGCAATTCCAGGAGAAAGCGGCGTGATGCTGATCGAGCACATGCGCAATCCTGAAGGTAAAACCGCGCAGGTTCCCATAATCGTTCTCAGCGCCTGCGCATTTGAAGCTGACCGCGACGCAGCGATTAATGCCGGGGCCTCGCTTTTTATGGCGAAACCGTTCAAACCGACTGATATTGTGCGCAGCGTGCGCCAACTTGCACTGAGCAGCGCACTGGGAAGTTCTCGTTAGATTAGGGGATTACATTTATGGACTCGCCAAAGCCAACCATACCACCGCGAACCTCGGCTGCGATCGGCAATCAGACAACGAACAAGCACGCAGCCGATCTTTCCGCGGAAGACATCGTAGAGAAGCTCTGTCAGTCGCTGACCCGTGAAGGTGATTTTCCGACCAGCGCCAAAGTGGTGTCAGAACTGCGCACCTTGGCAAACGACCCGCGCACTACGGCAAACCAAATTACCGAGGTTATCTTGCGCGAACCATCTCTTGGCATACGTATACTGCATATTGTTAACAGCTCTTTCTACCGACGCTCAACTCCGATAATGACTGTTAGTCAGGCAGTACTGCGTATCGGGATGAAGCAGCTCGCCGAGCTGTGCGCAGGATTGGTGTTACTGCAGAAATTTATTCCCGCCGCCCGCAAAGACGGCTCATTCGCCAATTGTCTGCGCCGCGCGGTTATCACCCCCCTGCTAACGACATCACTGGCGCAGGAAGTACAGCCAATTAAGGACAAGGGCAGCCAAAATGAAGGGGGGTTTCTGTCAGGACTCTTCTGTGAGCTGGGCACCCTGCTGCTTGCATTCTACTACCCCGAAATTTACGATAGCGCGGTCAAACGTTCGCAATCGAAGAATCAGCCAATTGCACAAAGCTTAAAGGAGATTGTCGGGTTAAGTTCGTACCAAATCAGCGATCGCGTGCTCGAGGCGCTCGAGCTGCCCGAATACTACGAGCACGTATTGGCGCAGGCCGAGAATCCCAAACCGCTCAAGCAGATTGATGTTCCACCGAGCCAGCAAAAAGCGATATTCTATACTTCCCAATCAGTCAGCGCCGCGCAAGAAATTTCCGCTGCGATTTGTGAGAATGGAGATAAGGCGAAGCTCGATCAAGCAATCGAAAAAATTAAAGATAAAATTCAACTCGATGTGAAGAGCATTGAAACCGCGGTCGGACGCCTTCCAGAGATGTTCAAAGAGCACTGCGCATCGCTTGATCTCGATTTACAAGCAATTCCGTCTTTTGTCGCACAATACGACGCGAAAATTTCTTCTCAAGCTACCGCGGTTGAAGAAGAAGCAGACGTTCTCAAATCGGAGGAAATATTCGCAAAGTATGTCGACGAAATCCGTGCCGCAGTAGAACACGGCGAACCGACCGCTAGCATTATCACTACGGTGATGGAAACCCTTGCTTGGGGATTGCATTTTGATCGCGTCCTCCTACTACTAGTCGATGGATCTAAGAAGAATTTGCGAGGCCGCATGCTGCTCGGCGATGTGCCTTTCGATCCGAAGTCGTTGACACGGCCGATTTCATCCGATCTGAGCCCGTGCG
>CAYTAW010000348.1:0-4057 GCA_964435675.1 uncultured Bdellovibrionales bacterium | reverse complement strand
GTGGACAGTGCTGCGTCAATCTCCTAAATAAAAATATTCAACACAGTACTAGAATTCTAGCCCGCCTTCACGAGCGCCGTCAGCAATCGCCTTGATTCTGCCGCCAAAGGTGAAGCCGTTGCGATCAAACAGCACTTGCGTAATATTCTTCGCCTTGGCGCGCTGCGCAAGCACGAGGCCAAGAGCCTTCGCTGCGATAACGCTCTTCGGGCTCTTTGCTTTCGCGTCAGCGCCGATCTTCGCTATTTCTTTCTGCACTTCTTCCTGATTCGTTGCCGCACTGACCAGCGTACGCTGAGCGGTGTCGCTGATAATCTGGGCGTAGGTGAACTTCGCGCTCTTAAAGACCGAAATGCGCGGACGCTCGTCCGTGCCTTGAAGTCTGCGCTTGATTCTTAGCTTTGACCGTAACCGTGGATTCTTTTTCTCTCTTTTAGTTCTCACTGTGCACCTCGCTCGATACTTGATCAGCTCTTTTTTACAACTTACTTCTTACCAGTCTTACCAGCTTTACGACGGATCGTTTCGTCGCTGTACTTAATTCCTTTGCCCAGGTACGGCTCTGGCGGCTGCACCTTGCGAACGTTTGAGCAGAATGTTCCGAGCAGTTCCTTGTTCGGGCATTCGACTTCAATCACGTTCTTGTTGACGACTACTTTGACTGTTTTCGGAATCGGCATGATTACGTCATGCGAGAATCCGACCGCAAGCTTGAGCTTATCGCCCTGTACCGCGGCGGTAAAACCGACGCCGTTCAACTCGAGCGACTTTTTCCAGCCCTTCGAAACACCGTGCACCATTCCGTTAACTATGGCGCGGGCGGTACCGAAGCTGGCACGCTGCTGCGGATCTTCGAGATTTTCAACCAAAAAGTTAAGCGTCGAACCTTCGGTCTTGGCGCTTACGCCGCGGCCGAGCGTAAAGCTCAACTTGCCGTTCTTGCCTTCGACGTTCACCACATTACCCTGAACCGATGTCTTCACATCGCTCGGCACGGTTATCGGCATCTTTCCTACGCGTGACATAAATCCCCTTCTTATCCAATAACTGCCATTACTTCACCGCCGATGCGGCGCTTCTTAGCTTCCTTATCCGACATGATTCCCTGGGATGTCGAAACAATCGAAATTCCAAGTCCCGAACGCACGGTCGGAAGCTTATCCGAGTGACGATACACGCGGCGGCCCGACGAGCTGATGCGATTCGCAATGCCGATTAGCGGTTCGCCGGTGTCATAATACCGAAGCACCACTTCACACTCCTTGAACTTGCTGTTGACTTTTGAAGCCTGAACATCGAACGAATCGATGAAGCCCTCTCCCCGGAGCACACCCAAGATCTGCTCAACCACCTTCGAGTGGCGGATGCGAACCGAGCGGTGGCCAACGCGCTGAGCGTTGCGGATTCTCGTTAACAAGTCTGCAATATAATCTGACGACATAAAATATTCCTTTCCGAAGCTCTTACCAACTCGCCTTAACCATTCCAGGAATCAAGCCCTTGTGAGCGAACTCACGGAGGCAGATACGGCACAGGAGAAACTTGCGGTAAACCGACTTAGGACGGCCGCAGCACTGGCAGCGGGTATATCCGCGCACCGCAAACTTCGGTTTCTGTTGACTCTTAATTACCAGGCACTTCTTCGCCATAATCTCTCTTCCTAATTCCTAAACTTATTTTCTAAACGGCATTCCCATGTGCGTGAGAAGCGCGCGCCCTTCGTCGTCATTTTGCGCCGACGTTACGAAGGTAATGTCCATGCCGCGAATTTTATCGAGCTTGTCCATGACTACTTCAGGGAACACGATCTGCTCTTTGAGGCCCATCGTGTAATTTCCGCGTCCGTCGAATCCCTTGCGCGGAGTTCCGCGGAAGTCGCGCACGCGCGGAAGCGCAACGGCAATCAAACGATCTAAGAAGCTGTACATACGTTCGCCGCGAAGCGTTACCATGCAGCCGATTGCTTGATTTTCTTTGAGCTTGAAATTCGAGATCGCTTTCTTAGCGCGCGTGATCACCGGTTTCTGACCAGAGATCTGGCGAATGGCGTACTCTGCATAATCAATCGCCTTGCTGTTGCCGGTCGACTCGCCGACGCCCTGGTTAAGGACAATTTTTTCGAGGCGTGGGACCTGCATCGGAGAGGAGTATTTGAACTCCTTCATCAGCTCAGGCACAACGCTCTTTCTGTAGTGTTCTAATAAGCGGCTCATAACTCTCTCTCTTATCCGTCAATCTGAACAAAATCTTTCTTATTCTCAGGGCTGGTGAAGCCGCGAACCTTACGTCCGTCGTCCAGCACCTTGTGCTTAATGCGGACCGGCTTCTTGAACTTCTCGGCGTAGTACATCACGTTAGAAACGTGAATCCCCGCTTCCTTCTGAACCTTGCCCGAAGGGCGGTTCGGTGCGGTCGCCCGCGTATGACGAGTTACCATGTTCAAGCCTTCGATGATTACGCGATCATTGTTTTCGCCAACGAAGCGGGCAATCTTGCCGATCTTGCCCTTGAGCGGCCTCTTGTTCTTGTTGCCGCCGCTGATGATCATCACCGTGTCACCTTTCTTGAGGCTGACCTGAATCTTCGCCTCGAGTCTGCGCTGTTCGCGACGTTTGAGCAGCTTCTTCAGTTTTGCGCCGTTATAAATTGTTTCTGACATATCTTTCCGGGTTTCCCCGCCTCTTTAAAAATTTTCTCTTAGAGAACCTCTGGAGCCAGCGAAACGATCTTCATAAAGCGCTTGCCGCGAAGCTCGCGGGCAACAGGTCCGAAAATACGGGTTCCGATCGGCTCTTTTTGATCGTTGATAAGGACCGCGCTGTTGTCATCGAAGCGGATATACGATCCATCTTCGCGGCGAACTTCCTTAGCAGTGCGCACGATAACCGCCTTATGCACTGACCCCTTGAGGATCTTGGAACTCGGCATTGCTTCCTTGACCGCAACGACGATCACGTCGCCAACCGTCGCATAGCGGCGGCGCGAACCGCCGATGACCTTAACGCAAATAACGCGCTTTGCCCCTGAATTATCCGCCACATCTAAGAGCGATTTCATCTGAATCATAACGTACCTTTTAACCCTACCGTAATTCCGCTCGCCGTAAGTTTAGTCAGCCTTACGAACAATCTCTCTCAATCTCCAACGCTTACGCGCGCTCATTGGACGGGTCTGCGAAATGCGAACGAGATCGCCAATCGAGCCCTGCTCCTTTTCATCATGCGCCAAATACTTGGTCGTTTGACGGATATACTTGCCGTAGACTGGGTGCTTAACGCGCTTAACGACGGCGACGACGATGGTCTTATCCATCTTGTCACTGATCACGATGCCTTCTTGCTCTTTGGCAAGTCCACGCTTGCTCCCAACGCCCGGCTTCGCTGCCTTTGCTTTTTTTGTCTTTCCTTCAACCATGGTAATCACCAATCTCTAAAATAATCTTACTTGCTTGCCGCAGTCAGCGCGGTACGAACACGCGCAAGGTTCTTGCGAATGTGCGGAATTTGATGCGCTTGCTCAAGCTGTCCCGACGCTTTGCGAAAACGAAGCTTCATCAGCTCTTCAGCAAGCGACTTTGCTTGTGCAACGAGCTCAGCCTTCGACGACGACTTTGCCTTCTTGTTGAATTCTTTCTTCTTCATACCTAACTCTCGTCACTAAATAATGTTCTGACTACGGGCAACGAACTTCGACTTGAGCGGAAGCTTCGCTGCGGCAAGCTCGAAAGCGCGACGCGCGATTTCCTCGGTAACGCCCGTGATCTCGAAAAGAACGCGTCCAGCGCGAACTTCAGCTACCCACAACTCCGGAGCGCCCTTACCGCTTCCCATACGTGTTTCAGCCGGTTTCTTGGTCAATGGCTTATCCGGGAAGATCTTGATCCACACTTTACCACCGCGCTTTGCGAAACGGGTGAGCGCGATACGGCTCGCTTCGATCTGACGGTTCGTAATCCAGCCAGACTCCGTTGCGCGGAGGCCAAACTCGCCGAACGCCAGCTCGCAGCCGCGTGTTTCGGTACCGCGAAGATGGCGCACCGACTTCATCTGCTTTCTGT
>CAYTAW010000347.1:0-4067 GCA_964435675.1 uncultured Bdellovibrionales bacterium | reverse complement strand
TTTCGATGGCAGGTGGCTTAGCTATGTCGCGTGATGGACGGTACACGATTCTTATTAGCAATTCCACTAATCTTATTGATGGAGAAACTGCTGCCACTCGTAATATCTACATCACCCGTCGCGATGGCAATTCCAGCTCTTCTAACGTGGCCCTTGGTGAGCATCATGGCCTCTACATCACCTCGCAGATCTCCTCCCGCTACGCACTTGACAGACTAAACATATATCGCGATGAGCTAACCCAGGTGCGAGGCGATATCGGCTCCGCCCTAAGTCGCTTTGAAGTCGCCAGTCGCACTCTTTCTGTACGCACCGAGAACTACCACGCCGCAAAAAGCAGAATTACCGACGCTGATATTGCAGCTGATTCTTCTCATTTAGTACGTCAAGGAATTTTACAGAATGCTTCTTCTGCTGTGCTCGCGCAGGCAAATCAACAACCGGCATTGGCTCTTACGTTACTTAGAGCATAAAAATTCACCATCGCCTCTTTAAAATGAATTGTATTGCCATGAAAGGTAACAGGAGCAAACTCCCTCTCTGAGAATTCTGAATGCTCCCGAGCCAAGGACTCGTAACAAGAACTACAATTCAGGATCAGGCCACAGACTCGACTTTTCTCAGGGTGAATTAAGGCACCTTTGAGTTTGTAACCTCTTTCTTGGTTCAAGCGACCTTAGCATATAGAAGGTTTATTTGCCGGTTATGGAGGATTGGAAATGCGCCGTGAATCAATTTATCTTAAAGCTGTCCTATCATTTATATTTTTGCTACTCCCGTTAAACAAAGCAGAAGCTGCAGATATAACAATCGTTGAAGTATTTTTTAACGGGGCAATTGTTTACCACGGCGCACCGGGAGGAATGAGCCAGGCATTAACCTCGGCCCTTTGGAATACCCCAACAACCCAAACAGTTAGTGTGAGCGCATTATATTATACGATGAACTCTCAAGGTGTTGTATTAGCGAGAGGTTCGCTGCCAGCAATCCAAATGGTTTTTACGGGCGCCGCGCCAGTGCTCCCAGCTTCAGGAACCACTGTAGCGGGAACTACGATTCCCGTCGGCGGAATTGCGCCCTCAGTACTCGCAGGAGTAATAGCTGGTGTGATAATTGATTTTGCAATTTGGCAAACATGGGCCGATCCCGCCGAACAGTACATTAGAGATCACTACTATTTATACTCCGATGCTGAATGTGCTAACTGGGATAGACAATTCCGAAATTGTTGGACCTGCTTTTATAATCCTGATTACTATCTGTGGAGAAACGCGTGTGATGGCCGCCCAACTGCGCGCGTTGTAACATCAGCCTCGTCCGGCATACCCTCAACACCAAATCCGGTCGGTCAAGTTTCTTCTCAAGCTCAAACAGGAGTAATATCGCCTGCTCAGCCTGCTGCTATAGTAACTCCTAGGCCAAATGTTACCTCTCCAGCTGCGATAGTTGCGTACGTGCCCTAATGCTCAGCACCCTTATTGCTCTGCCATGAAAGGTAGCAGGTTCCTTGTTGGGAGAACGAAAAATAGGTACACGTCGGGGCAGCCGATACTCAGCTTGGAGTTCGGCCTGCACGCTGAGGGGCGCGCTAAATGTTTTCAAGCTTCTTTGCGCCCCTCCCCTGCCTGAGCTAATCGCCAATCGCGCGGATCTTAGGTGGCTGAAAACCAGCTTGATAAATATGTATGATGGGTAGATGGGTAATGGGTAGGAAAATCGATCCACTTTGACAAAGTATAATGGTCACAGCAGCTTAGAATCGAGAAGCACGAGAAATGAGTAAGAATGCTTTAAAGCGCTTGAAATAAGGCTTAATCAGCTTAAATCACCATGGCAGAATCCGGTAAAAATCTGAGCTTATGCGGAATTTTGGCTGCGAGCTTCGTGCATCAGTGGCTGCTTGCAAGATCTACGAGGCATGTGGGCTAAAGGCGGTTATGCTCCCGCTGCTTCAGCCAGGTCTGTTTGTGCAAGCCGCGCGCGGTCCGCGCGCGGGGCAATGGCCATCGCCGCCAGACGACGAGCCTGATTCATCCGTGTTACTGTGGTCTCGATTAACCAGTCACGACTACGTGTGCCAGCCTGTGCAATAGCCGATGCGCGAGTAGAGGCCATATCAAGTATTTGTCCACTAAGGTTGCCGACGCGATCGTAGATGCGATTTGCTAGAATTGGCTCCGGGAGTGTCAGATAGTGGTCATCAAATGCCTTTTCAAAAACGTAATTCACATATCCAGGTCGTGTTTTCTTCCATTGACTATGAATGATACGCTCATAGGCGGCTACCTGGTTGTGTATTCGGTTCATCTGTTCATTAAGCTCTGAACTCGGGATCCAGCGCTTGTTCTGCTCCAGAAGTGTATCAGCCCCTCTTTTCCCAAGATTCGTGAGATCTGTCATGATCGTATCCTGGAATTGTTTTTTACTTATACCGAGCTGCTCTCCCGCAGCAAACAAACTTTCAGTGCGCCTCGGATTATCAATCGCTTGAAATACAAGCTTACGGCTGACTGCCTCTTGAGTGTGGGTGCGGCGCACTAACTCGGCAAGATCTGCGGCAGTCTCTCCGCTTTCGAAACGAGCTATGATCTGTCGTGCAATTTGGTCATTAAAAAGGGCCTCTTTGAATTCTCTCGTTGGGATTTCATTTCCAAGGGCGACTGCCATCTGGTCCCAGCCGCGCAACTGACCAGCTTTTGGACTGTTTCCTGCGAGAGAATTTCTCGCGTTAGTGCTGACAAACTTTTGATAACCATTATCATAAAGCTCGTTCAAGAATTGCTTAACATCCGTGCGAGTGAGGTCTACGCCTGGATTAAGGTCATCAATTGACGTTGCCAATCCACTCGGTCTCAGATCGGATTTCAATAACCCAAGTTCGATTGCTCTTTTTTGTGCGGATTCACTTTTCCCGATTAGCAATACAGCTGCTGTTCGTCGTGAGTAATTTTCATGCAAACCGTCTAAAAATTGCTTAACTTCGGGGCGTGTCAGGTCCAGATTGCTTTCGAAGTTACTCAAGGTAAGCTTTTGTCCGGTTGTGCTTGTGTCTGCTTTAAGAATTCCAAGTTCAATTGCTCTCTCTTGCGCAGATTTGTCCCGCCCGATCAGTATCGCAGTAGCTTTCTGGCGGCTGACTAGATCGGCCTCGGTATCAACAGCCGCGGCAACAACATCAAATGGCGTTCTTAGTTTTCTTTCTGCGTGAGCGGCTCCAATTCTGGCGTAGCGTGCGTCAAGGTGAGGAGCAGTTACGCCAAGATCGTTTGCGATAATTTGGAGGCGTTCCTGGCGTCTGAGCCATATGGCTTGTGCTTGGTCATTTGCTCCGCTACTTGCAAACGTTCTCTCTGCTCTGCTCCAGGCACTGTCAATGGCGATCCGAAGGTTATTAGGATCTTTAGCAAGTCCTGACGCGAGTGGCACGTCACTATTTGTCAGATAATCATCGGGGAGTTTTAAGCGATTGTTCGGCCCTGACAGCTGTGAGACGGCGAGGCGCTTGCTGTAATCTGCGGGAATCAAACCTCTATCTCCGAGATTCTCCTCCCAGCGCTCGAGCATTCGCTTTGATTGTTTCGCCAGATCGGCCAACGATTCGTCGGCTCCGTTTGAGATTCTGTCAAGATTTGCTCGTAGTTCAAAATATCGCTCGACAGCCTTGGGATCTACGACTGTTTTGCCATCAACTCGGCTCACCCCCAGCATCTTTTGCTGATAGCGAGCAAGTGACGCATCGCTCATGGTATCGTCCATTGTGGAAAGCAATCCCTTGGTCAGATTTGCCCTGCGCTGAAGCATTTCCAGGGTGTCTGTCGCAGTGGCTGGGGTTTTGCTGATCGTTTCGTTGATATTTTCAAGCGTTTTAAACACTCGATCAAAGGCCAACGCAGGTGATTCAACCTTTACATTCGTAAAGAGCATAGCACGCGCAACTGCAGCCACTTCGGCGTCACTAATTCCGAGATCCTTTAGCTGTTGACGTACATTCGCCTCCCCTGCGCCGATCATCTCTAGTCCGCGGCTGATAACATTTACCCGTGGCTCACTGCTTGAAAGCCCAAGAC
>CAYTAW010000346.1:0-4069 GCA_964435675.1 uncultured Bdellovibrionales bacterium | reverse complement strand
GGCTGCTCTACCCCGCGCCAAGAAATGCAGAATTCTTAGGAGGTTATATACGATGGAATGTTTGCAGTCAAGCAAAGTGGCAAAAGTGCCGTTGTTCTAAATGACTATAAGAATCTCGCATTTACGTTAGTGATTTCGGTCAGCTATGAATCCGAAGATTAGTATCAATCCACAAACCCGCATTCTGGTAGTGGATGATCAGCCTTTTATTCGAAACATCGTGAAGGCGATACTGAAGGGCTTGGGCCTAAACGACGTGTCCACGGCGGAAGATGGTCATCGCGCCATCGACATACTAAACGACAATGCGTTCGATCTCGTCATTTGCGATTGGAATATGCCGGTTGTTCAAGGAATTGACGTTCTTCGACACCTTCGTTCCTCCGGGCACGCATCGCGCACGCCATTTATCATGCTAACCGCTGAGGCGTATCGCGAAAATATCACTCAAGCCCTTGAGGCTGGTGTTAGCGATTATATTTCTAAACCGTTTACTCCCGACGTACTCGGCGAGAAAATTTCGCGAGTTCTCAAGCGCGAAAATCTTAAAACCTAGATATTCTTTTGGTCTTTCATCGAATGAGATGAAAGTATAAAGCAACCCTATGCGCATCTATCGCGATATAATCGAAGGGTTGAACACCTCGCCGCGCCATGGGCTACGCTGTTGGACTGCCATACTACTCATATATACGGCTCTCGCGTTAACAATTGGACTTGCCGGCGGTCTATATTCTTTCCAACTTATCGATCTAAAGAGAGGATGGTTTTTACCTCTGTCGCTATTCATTTTTCCGGCGCTTGCGGAGGAGATCGTCTTCCGCGGAATACTGATACCACGATCTACGTCGAATGCGGCGATTTCTACCCGCGCTTGGAGAGTCACAGCCAGCTCGGCAGTCTTCGTACTCTGGCATCCCATTAACGCGCTGACGATAAATCCCTCTGCGCAGCGTTTTTTTCTCGATCCGATTTTTCTTATTGTAGTTTTTCTATTGGGCCTCGCGGCCGGACTTGCCTATGTGGTAACCCGGTCCCTTTGGGTGCCGATTATCATGCATTGGTTAACGGTGGTGGTTTGGGTGATGGGCTTAGGTGGTCGGAATTTACTTTTGGATTAATCGCACGTGCGCTTTCGAATTTTTGTATTGATACTGTGCCTTGCGCTTGCCGCGTGTTCGGAGTCGGTGCCCGACGGTCGAATTTTGGTGAAAAATGACTCACAGGACCGTGAATACAATGTGATCACCGTCTCTGGTGGCGGCGCATCCAGGAGTCTGAAACCTGGGCAGTCTTTTATTCTCCCCCCGCAAACGAAAACGTTTTCGGTAAGCAGGCGGTATAAAGATTTTACCAGATCCTACACAGTGAACTGCCCAGCGCTGAAAGGAAGAGGGATTTACGTCAAAATGATCGATATACATGTTAATCGGTTAAGCGGCGGATGCAAAACGATCCACGCTTCACGATAACTATTGGAAGCCTAACCGGAATCATTAACGTCTTTGGCACTTTCCGCAAAACTCGGTGCCCCGTTGCGCAACGCGAATCTTAATGATCTTTTTTCCGCAGCGGTGGCACGGTTCGCCTGCTCTGCCGTAGGTACTTGGCGTAAATCCGCCGGTTTTCCAGACCCCGTCTCCTAGGTCAGTGCCGTGCGCGGCGATTGCTTCGTGCAGGATATCGTGCGCAGCGCCAACGAGTTCTTTCAATTTTTCCTTTGAGATCCGGTAAGCGCTCGTAAGTGGGTGGACCCGCGCACGCCAGAGCGATTCAACAGCATAAATATTACCAAGTCCCGCGATGACGCTTTGATCGAGCAACATTGTTTTCACGATGCGCTTGCTTGCGCCGAAGCGTTGATGCAGCGCCTCAAGATCAAATTCTTGGTCAAGCGGCTCCGGGCCGAGCTTTGCCATTAACTCAGCGACGCTTTCCATGTAGACGAATCGTCCAAACTTCCGCGTGTCGATGAAGCGTAAATCTGTTCCGTCGGAAAGCGCGAGCGATACGCGAAGGTGCTTTTCGAGCGGTGCATCACCGGGGCAGACGATCAAATCGCCGCTCATTCGAAGGTGAACGACCAGAAAGCCCGACGGCTTCAATGCAATTATGATGTATTTAGCGCGCCGAGAGACACCAAATAACCGTTTTCCAACCACGAGCTGTTGAAATTTTCGCGTTGAAACGCCCCCTACCGTACGCTGCCAAAGTATTCTCACAGAGGTAATTTTTAGGCCGGTAATCGGTTCACGGATCCTACGCGCGACAGTTTCGACCTCAGGAAGTTCAGGCATCGAGTTTCTTCTCCCATCCCGGCTTCAACGGCCGGTCAATCTCGGCGCTGAGTTCGGGTACAATCGCTGCGCGGCGCATCAGCGCAATCATCTCCTCGCCTTTGCGCGGCGCCGGGTCTAACCATTCGTCCCACGCTTCACGGTTGAGAAACAGAGGCTGTCGATCATGGCCGATAGTCTTAACGAAATCACTAGGCTCTCCTGTGACAATTGCAAAGGACGCGAGAACCGAACCGTCCTCGGGTGAATGCCATTCGTCGCATATCGCGCACGCTGCAAGCACGGGATCTTGTGCGGCGCGAAAGCTGACCATATTCCCCCGGAAGTCACCGTCGTATACCGGCTCGATGAAGGAACTAATCGGGACCAAGGCGCGGCGCGATTGCAGCGGCTTTTTCCAGGTGGGCTTTTCGGTCAGTGTTTCAATTCGGGCGTTATGAGTTGCGAATTTAACGACGCGCTCTTTGGACCAGGAGGGGACGAGCGAAAATTGCATCTCGTCGAGAATACGGTCGCCGCCCCGGCGCCTCACTACTGGCGTCTTTCCGCGCGGCAGCACGCGCTTATCATAGGATTCAGCTGATACATGAAGTAGTTCGAAGTAACGGGCAAGGTCTGAGGCAGAGCAATTGATGGTAAATTGCGCACACATCGCCTCACCCCGCCATCTCACGAAATTCGCCGCTGCCAGCAGCGCGATCCATCGCAACAGAATTCACGGCGCAGGCAGCAAGCACCTCAGCAGCCTGATCCGCTGAAGCAACCCGTAGCAGCTCCATCGCCATCTGATTATGGAACGAGGGATCCGCGCTCTCGAGCGCTCGCAGAAGCGCGTCGTTCGTTTCCCGGCGTGCCGTCGAGCGCGACTGAATCAGCGGATGCTCTCGCGAAGCCGCGGCATACCGCTCCTCCGGGAGATATTCGTAGCGCGAGAATAGCTCAAGATGCCAAGGCAGGAACTTCATGATGCGCCGGTGCCCGATTTCGTCGTCACCAAAGTGCTCTTTCATGAACCGAGTAAACGTAAACAGGAAGTCGGCGCGATTGGCGGGCGACATTTCGATGGTACGCGCCTCGCGAATTTCCTGAAACAGCCAGGGCTTAATTAACACGCCGCGTCCGAGCATTACCGACTTGATCCCCGAACGAACCAGGCGATCACGGGCCTCGTAGTGAGTTAAAATATCTCCATTGCCCACTACGGGAATTTTCAGCTGCGCCGCAATCTCGCCGATTGTCTGCCAATTCGCGGCGCGCGAGTATCGCTGCTCACGCGTGCGCCCATGAATGGTCAGCACTTTTGCTCCCGCTTCCTGTACGCCGCGCGCGATTTCGAGCGCGTTTTCCTCCCCCTCTTTAAAGCCGAGGCGAATCTTTACGGTGACCGGTATTTCGAGGTTTGCGGCGAGATGCTCAACCAGGCGGAACAGTGCTTTCGGACGTCGTAAAAGGGCCGATCCTAGACCGCGACGCACCACGTCATCAATAGGACACCCACAGTTGATGTCAATGAAATCGGCACCTGCGTCGCGCGCTATCTGCGCGGCACGCAACGCTTCATCAGTTTGCAAAGCGGCGAGCTGAACTCCGAAACACTTCTCAGAGGGATGCCGTCGTAAAAGAGCTTTCTCACGACCCTCTCCCTTGACGATGTAGCGAGCGTAGGCCATCTCCGACACCGTTACCTCGGCACCATACAATTCAGCGCAGAGGCGACGAAACGGCAAATTGCCGCCCTTGGTCAGCGGCGCTAATATGGCGCAGCCCTGTGT
>CAYTAW010000345.1:240-4070 GCA_964435675.1 uncultured Bdellovibrionales bacterium | reverse complement strand
TCCTACCGCTTATCAGGTGGAGCGAGGAAAATGCTTCAGTTTTTCAACACCGAATTTTGTGCGGCTGCATCGCGCAATAATCCTCTTGAAATGCAGTACCTTGCACCATGGGGGCGCGCTTTAGGCGGCGGTTAAACCATATTGCGCCATCACCTCCTTGACCAGGCGCAGAGTTTCAGGACTTTGGGCCGCGCTCAAACCCGAAGTCAACAGTGGGCGCGCCTTTTCAAATTCTCGTGCCGCCCGAGTACGCGCCTCCTCAGGGGAGCTCCTCTCAGGAGCCTCGCCATCGATTCGATAGAGCAGCGCGAACTTTTCGACCACCCTGCCCTCGAACTCTTCGCCCTGCTGCGCAATTACGCGCCGACCATCAACATCGATTGTGCGCAGCTTGCCCGGATACGAGCCTTTTCCCGGACTGCTCGAGAATTTCATCGTCGGCCGGCATACGCCATTCTCATCGGTATACTCTGTCTGCTTGAACCCCGAGGATGCGTCCGAGCGGCTGACTCGGTCGGCAATCAACAGGCTGCCCCCTCCGTACATGACTCGGGCCAGCGCTTCGCTACCGAATTCCTCATTAATCATCTTATCGATCTCAGCGATGTCTTCGAGGCTATCAATACCCTCAACGACAAGCTGATCTCGCTCAGGATCGGTAAGACCGAGCTGATTTGTTTGCCGCAGGTAGTAGCGCACCTGCTCCAAAATGTCGCCACTATCGAGGCGGACCTTTATTGATTTACCTGAGTTGCGGTATTCGTCCTTGAGGCGCAGCGCCAGATCGATCCCTTGGTATGATTCGATTAAATCAATTAGCAAGGTGACACGGTCAAGATGTTCTATTGCAAACCGAAACGCTTTCTCCTCACTAGCGAACGTCTGCACATATCGGTGACCGATTGTACCACCGCTCTTAATCGGAAGCACAACAGCCGCGGCGTCACTGCTCGTCAGCTCGATTCCGCCGCCGACATATGCGGCGTGCAGCGCCTGCATATGCTGCGCATCGACAATGGCGCCCCGCAGCCCCACCTCGATAAACCGCTTGGGATCGCCGAGGATTTCAGTGAGTGCGCGCGCCTTCGTGGCAACAAGAGTCTGATAAAAAACGCGGTGAAAGGCGTGCTCAAAATGCGCAATTAGCTCCGAAGGTCCCGTTATCGTCAGCAGCGGCTCTCCTTTTGACACTACCGTGCCATCGCGAACGCCGCGAATCTCTATCGGTAGGCGTCCTTCCTTCTCGTCCACTATCCAGCGCCACAATTCTTTATTGAGAAATGGAACATTCTCTCGCTGGTGATACTCGACGGCAAAATCATATTCAGCGCGGGTGATAGGAACAGCGGTAAGCCGCTCTACCGCGTCCTCGATGCCACACGCTATTAAATAGGGAAATGGCGAACGGCGCAGCTGAAGTGAATACGCGGCAGGCGCGGTTGCCACGCTCAATGGAATCGACTCCGGATTTTCGCCCTCGACCATACGTTGGCTCAAGAGATGATCCATGACGCGGTTGTACCCATCGGTGTTGAGAATGCGATTGCGCGAAATCAGATCTTCTTGAACGGTTTTTGGTAGCTGCTTAAATTGATCATAATCTAAGGCAGGAAATCCAATCGCATCCGCCGCGGCGAATGGAAGCGGCAGACTCGATTGAGATAATTCATCGGTATTTGCCGAAGTGCGGCTGGCTAAACCCGCTGCAAGCGCTTGCGTCATACTCACCCCCGAGGAAAAACGACCATTTTCCTCAGAGTGTCATTTTTTAGATTTTTGACGTAATTTAACTAATAATTAACATTAGAGCGGCAACCGAATGGTAATTATTAGATTTGTATGCGCGATGCGGAAATTACGGCGCAATTATTTAAAGGCGCGCTAAATTTCTTTCGGATTCGCCCACACTCATCATTCAGTGCTCTCGCTGATCGCGTGCCGCGACACGACAGAGTTCGCACAACTACTCAATCTCGCTGGTCAAAGCCGTGCCTGCTTAGAGCGGAAGGCTCAGTGGGATCGGGCAATCTATCACCGCTCCAATTGCGCGCAGCAGCTCGTACTCCTGGATGGTAAAAACTCTATCATTGAGTACGATGGCGCAGCACGCGCGCAGCATCTCCTGCTTTTGCTCCGGTGCGAGGCGCTGCATCTTTTCTAAACATCGATCGAGCTCTGGCACTTCCGTCTCAGTGAAGTCGAGCGTGCTCGAAAAACCAGGTAACAGACTTGCGCCGGCACGAAACGCCGCAGCGGCTTGCTGTCGGTCGCGATGACCAACAGTGGCGAGCATACCGAGAACAACCGCGACATCCGCATCGTGCACCACACCCCCTCGGGTCGAAGCCGCCGGAACCTTTTCACCAAGCGGAACTGCCGCAAAGATTATGCGCTGAAGAATATACTCGAAGAAACTAACGTGGGAGTCGGACAAAATCAGCGCATGCACAGCCTCATGCAGTTCTCGGCGCTGAGAATGGGAAAGCATGCGCAGCGCAGGAAGAATGAGATCGGTAAGGGGAATCCGCAGCGCCACACGAACTTCGGGGAGGCGCCTTTCCAGCTCTACGGTCAAATCGAATAGATCGCGGGGAATTCTCTTTTCCAGTAGCCGCTTCTGATTTTCACGACCCTCACCCGGAGCCTGAAATAAAAGAAGGAAGACTAGAGCGCGAGCGCTGTACGGATCGCGCGCCGCCGCACGTATTTCCTCATCTAATCCCGCTATAAGCCCGCGCGCCTGCTCGATGTGCGAAATATCGACAGTTCCCGCAACCTGCGAGAGGGTGTGCGCATTAATCGGTCGCTCACGTCCCGTCGCGTCGAGCAATGATACGGCCTGCTCCTCATCGAGCGCGTGAACTGAGTCGCCCACCGGCGACGCACCGCTCAACAGCGACGCATCAATCCGGCGGATACGCTCAGGGAGCGGTGGATGGGTCTGAAAGAATGTCGACCATCGCTTAGCAAGCGCGTCCGAGAAAAACATGTGCGACGACTCTTCCGCGCGTGGCGAAGCGATTTTCGAGCCGGCGGAAAGTTCTAAAATTCTTCGCAGCGCTCCGGCGATACCGGGCGGGTGTCGCGTGAACTGCACCGCCGATGCGTCAGCCAAGAACTCGCGTTGTCTTGAGATAGCGCTTTTAATAAGTCGGGCGCAGAGCACTCCGATATATCCCCCGACGACGAGCACAACGCCCGCCGAGAGAAGAATCACTGGGATTTGCTTGGAATCCTTAGAACCCTTGTTCGAATCGGCGCCGAGGCGAAACGCGAGTTTCCCGAGCAAAAAGAGTAAGAGGATTCCGTGCAGTACGCCGACAGCTCTTATATTCAGGCGCATGTCGCCATTCAAAATATGACTAAATTCGTGGGCAATGACGCCCTGGAGCTCGTCACGACTGAGCGCCTCGAGCGCCCCGCGAGTTATTCCGATTACCGCATCGCCGGGAGAATACCCCGCCGCGAAGGCATTTATCGCGTCCTTATCGGGTAACAGATAAACCGAGGGCACGGCTATTCCCGAGGCAATAGCCATCTCTTCAACCACGTTCAAGAGCTGCCTTTCGGCGGGATCGCCGCTCGCCGGATCAACATGCACGGCGCCAAGTGCGAGCGCTACGGCGCTTCCCCCCGCGCGCAGCGTTGCCACCTTAAAGATGGAACCGAAAACAATGAAGATCAGCATGATCGAAGCGATCGGGATGAAGAACGCCAGGCCGTTTTCAGAAAACACACTTGTCGAGCGCGTAGAATGATACAGCGCGTCCGTCGTAACGTGCGAATTAAACGCGTATATCAAAATAGAAGTCAACGCGGCGCTCGTAAGT
>CAYTAW010000345.1:0-230 GCA_964435675.1 uncultured Bdellovibrionales bacterium | reverse complement strand
ATGAAGAGGACTATCAATCTCTTAGATTGCGATCGGGCCGCGTCCTGGTGGGAAAAAAAATCCATAAGCAGCGCGACCGGTGCGGTGCCTAGCTAAAGCTCACTTTTGGCGCCTTCCGTGCTTCGGGTTCAGTAACCGTCAAGAGCTCAGCGCGCTCGAAGCCAAAATTACGCGCAACGAGATTCTGCGGAAAGATCTCGGTCGCCGTATTGTACTGTGTAGCGGCATCG
>CAYTAW010000344.1:0-4083 GCA_964435675.1 uncultured Bdellovibrionales bacterium | reverse complement strand
GCTCAGCACTGAGCGATCAAGTTTAGGAACACTTGGCTGACGAATCCAGGGATAGCTTTGACTTATCTCGCCATCGAGACAGTTTCCTGCTTTATCAAAATCGCTCCATGACGAAAATCCTGGGAACTTCTCTATTGTATCGACCAGGTCATCCTGAGCTGGATTAGCATAAAGATATGAGAGACGTTCGATTGCGGCATTCAGGTCGAGCACCTTTGCCACCATCGGAGTGCCTTCCCACAGATTCAGATGTTCGATGCCGAGCAGTCTTTTTATCATCTCGGTAATTGCTTTTTGAACTTCGGAGAGAAAATTGAAAAATTTCTCTGCGTCGTATGGGATCAGGATAAGGTGAGCGTGAGAAGCATTCCAGATGTCGTGGCAGATTGTTACCTTGTTATCGCGCTGAGCGCGAGCGAGCACAGCACCTATTATCAAGTTAATAAATTGATAGGCAACTAGAGGAAGACCCTCTTTTGCACGAAAGCAGACCTCGTAACATTGCTGTGATTCTATTTTCCGGCGCGCGCGACCCATAGGCTTAAGTCCTCGCCTTATTTGTTCGCGGAAATTTCAGATTTGTTGTCTAAAATTGTTGGGGCGCACCAAAAAAGTTGGGGTGCACCAGAGAGTCGCTAGGCTCCGATTTCTTGCTTGGCGCGGCGAGCCTCTTTGGCTTTCTTACGGGCTACGCTCTTTTCGTGGCGAACAAGGGCGTTCTCGTCCATTTTGCGCTGGAGATACTCTGGCTTTGGATACAGGCCCGTTATCATCAGCACTAAATTCGGATCGAGCTCCAAAAAATTACAGATCGACTGGAACGAGAAGAGATACTCGTCACTCTGACTTAAGAAAAATTCTTTTGCCTTGACCGCGCTGCTATCCCCCTTCCTAAGATCGGACATGGCGGAAATCAACACGGCGCGCAGCAAGTTCTTCTCGGGACGGGCAGGATCGAATCCCTCAAAATCGTCGTACGCTATATAAACCGTGGTATTCTTCTCTTCCTTCACTTAACCTCCGTCAACTACAGGCGTTACCTAATTATCGGATAACGACCTAAAAACCTTGAGAAATTTGGCAATTCACCATATTTTCTCCTACTCATAAGATGACAGGAACGAGAAATCGGATCTAATTTAGAATATTTTCTAGCCTGTCGACATCTAAGATAAGAGACTTATATCTCTCAAGAAATCCTATTTGCCCGGAGGGCATATGAAAGTTGAAGGGATGCAGTACCCGCTATCGGTCAAGCCGATTGGGGCAAAAAATGGAAACAACAATAAGGATAGAGACCTATCTGACGATGCGGTGTATTTCGAACCAGAAGAACGCCGTGAGCAGAAACAACAGCAGCACTCACCTCCTAAAGAGGAAGCGGCACAGCTCCCTCTCGAAATGCAGGTCGTGAAAGAAGTGGAACCTGTAAAGGACAACGCGCCGCAGAGAGCAGACGAAAACAAGACTGGTGAGCGCCCGCCGCTCAACATCATCGTCTAAAGTCTTTAGTGCCTAATCTCTTCTATCGTCTTCGACATGAAGAATGTGCAACAGTCTGTGCACAAGCGGCGCAAAGAAAATTGCCGTTATACTCAAAAATGCAACACCGCTATAGAGCGCATACAAAGACGAGAAAAGTTTCGCCTCATCGGTCGCCATCGTCTCAACGGGCCCCATTCCCGTAAGAATCATGCATGCCATATGAAAACTATCGATAAAAGAAAGATGAGCGACATGGTGATAACCAAAAGTTCCGATACCCACTGAAATCGCAATCAAAAGAATCGCAAATGTGCCATAGCGAGCAAATCGCAACGCAAAGCGTGAAATCGGAAGAATTTTCTGAGTGCGACGTTCAAGTTTCATATACAAGCGCTATAGTATCGAATGAAGACGTATCAGACCAGAACCGGTTTACGCGCCAATTCCATTAGTTGAAATGACCCTGCGGACTAAGCCATTCAGCCTTCTCCATTGGCTCTATCTGGAACCGCGATTATGAGCAGAATGCTGCCGGCTGATTACTGCTAACTGAGTGCGGAACCTCGCCTTACAAATCTACTGCAACTCCATGCGCGGCGATTTACTATACTGGTCGAGCAAACTGCGCACCGTACGTCCAAATTCGCGCAGCTCAACCGGCTTCACGAAACACCGGTCTACCCCCATCATTAAATACCGTTCGACGTCATGCGCGAATCCACGGCTGCTGACGACAATAATCGGAGGGGCTTGATCCCCTGGCCGTGCTTGAATCGCGCCAACGAGCAGCTCATTATTGCTTTGATCGAGTATTTCATTATCGATCACAAACAGGTGGATTCTCGGACCCTTTAAAACATCGTGCATTTCTTCAGCGGTCGAACAAGTCACTACTAAGAAACCAGCATGCTTAAAGTAGCGCTCAAGAAGCGTTCGCTCTGAGTCAGGCGGAGCAAGCAGCAACACAATTTCTCCTCGGCCGTGCACTGTGAGACGGTCAAATTTTCGCGACTGAGTGTCCACATCGTTGCTCACAGTCGCATAGGGCAGCCGCACCATGAAGTGCGAGCCTTTGCCCGGCTGACTATCGAACGTCAGCTCACCGCCGTTGATTTCAACAAGACTCTTTGTGAGCGGCATTCCTAATCCCGTGCCGCTCTGTTTCTGAGAATACCCGTTTTCGATGCGCCCGAACGGAGTAAAAACTTTTTCAAAGTCCTCGGCTCGTATTCCGACGCCCGTATCCCGGACATGAATTACGGTGCTATCGTTGTTTTCACGAACGCCCCACATCTCAATTGTGCCGCCATCCGGCGTATACTTGATCGCATTGGTTAAAATGTTTATCAAAATCTGCCGCGCATGCCGCCGATCGCATATCATGCCGAGGTTTGCCTCACTCTTAAGCACAGTCAGCACATGCTTCTTTGCTTCCGCCTGCGGACGCACCACGAGGGCCAAATCCTCGAGCAAATTCTTACTCGAAATTTCGACACCTTTCGCTGTGAGCATTCCCGATTCGACTTTGGCATAGTCCAACACATCATTGATGAGATCGAGCAGGTGACGCCCATTTGAATGGATCATATTCAGCGTTTCTCGCTGATCATTATTAATGTTTCCACAGAGCCCATCGAGAACGAGTTCGACCGCATTTAGGATAATTCCGAGCGGTCCGCGGATTTCATGACTCAGGGTTGCAAGAAATCCGGTCTTCGTCTTCTCCACTTCAGTCGAACTGCGATGCAGCTTGAGCAGCTCCTCAGAGTACCCGTGACCGATGAGAATCATGCCGCAGCGCACCATCATGATATTCATCAGCTCTTTCTCCACACTGCCCTCACGGCGGCCTGCCGGAAGCGCTACGCGAATCATACCTAGCTTTTGTCCGGCAAAACTAATCTCACGGAACAGTAGCGGCTGATTCGCTCCCGAAACACTCTCGATTTCCGAAAGGTTGCGACGCACGGTATCATGAATATCGACTTTGATTGGAATGCCTTTGACGAACGAGCTGCGGTACAGATTATTATTTGGATTCGAAAGGGAAACTTCAACAGACTCGGCCTGTAGCAGCTCATAAATTAATTCGCAGATCTGCTCCAAACACTGCCCCATTGCGCGTTCTCCGACGAGCGACGAATGCAGCGGAATCTCGACCAGCGCGCGGCTTTTAAGGTATATGTCTTCGAGCAAGTTCTCTAACTGACCTTCGAGCGACTTCGAACGGTTATCGACGCCGAAGCGACGGGCACATCCTTCGACATTCGTGCTGATAACCTGACGCTGCATCAGGAGCCCGATGGTAAACGACCATCCACAAAGGGAAACAAAGAGCAGCGACCCAGTCGGAGACAAGATATCGGTTTCGGAAAGATAGAAGAGAATAAGCGATCCGCTGCCGACTATCAGCGCGCAAATTGACCATATGGTTATCCAGCGTTTATCGATCGAAGAATACATGCGGATTTCCTTCCTTCTCTAAGGTCGGCAGAGCGCACTTTTTTCATAATCGCTTATAAAGAATTAACAATTGGATCGTCTTAGCTGAGAAGCGAGGCAATTCAATAGCTTATCCGACCTTGCCCGATGCCGCTC
>CAYTAW010000343.1:0-4090 GCA_964435675.1 uncultured Bdellovibrionales bacterium | reverse complement strand
ATCTTGGGGTCTCTACCGACCAGCTTCATGAAGAGCGCGGGTTCTCATTTTCTGATTCAGATTCGCTCGATATGCGTATGAATACTGAAGCGGGAGAAAGCGCTGCCGAATTAATTAATCGCGCTGACGTCGGGGAGCTCTATAAGATTCTGCGAGTAGGGGGAGTTGGTCATGAAGCGCGTTCCGTTGCCTCTGCCATCGTCCGCGGACGTCCGTTTTCCAGCGCAAAAGAATTGGCGGAGTGCCTCCGCGATCTTCCCGCGTTGAAGGCTAAGAAAAAAAAGGTCCACCCGGCTACGGTCGTATTTCAGGCGCTGCGCATCGCCGTTAATCAGGAGTTCGAGGAAATTGAGGCATTGCTGGCACAGGCGCCGAAAATGATCGCGGCTGGCGGCAGACTGGCGGTTATAACCTTTCATTCGCTCGAGGATCGGTTGGTTACCCACCAGATGCGTGCGTGGGAAAATCAGGGCACCGAACCCGCGAATTTTCGTGGTGTGAGAAAAGAGCGTCCGCTTGGCAAGGTAGTAACGCGTAAGCCGGTGTGTCCGAGTGAGGATGAAGTGCGGCGTAATCCGGCTTCACGAAGCGCGCAGCTTAGAGTATTTGAATTTATGTAGTTTGCAGCGGTTCGCCGCTGCAGGTTTGTTTAGGGGGGAAGATGGCTGTTTGTTTGGAGTATCAATCGGTTTATTGTCGCAGAGATCGAATCGTAATATCGGTGCGAATGCAGATTGCGGCGGCGGTGTTACTGCTCTGTGCTTTGGTAGGGAAGGTCTGGATAAAAATTGAGACCACAGACCTCGGATACCAGCTTGCCAAAGAGCGGGAATTAAAGGTAGTTCTAGATATGGAGCTGCGTGAGTACGAACTGCAGCGCTCGGTTTTACTGCGTACCGACAATTTAACTCGGGTGGCGCACGATAAGTTAGGTTTAATGCCATTGAATCCGGCGAATGCCAGAAAAATTTCACTTCAAGTCGTCCGCGGAGGAGGCTACTAAGATGCGCTCACCGCTCCTCGTTGATTACGCCGCCCAAGAAGCCGCAATGCATCGCACCAAACGGGGAGGCATTAATCGTATGGGGCGGATTCTTCTCCTCGCGGGAGCCGCATGCGTTTGGGTGGGTCTGGTCATCGCGCGGCTCGTTAGTTTGCAGATATCAGATGTCGAGCGTTGGCAGGAGTGGGCTCTTAAGCAGCATTTTTCTGAAATAACTATCGCATCCGAGCGCGGCAACATCATCGATCGCAATGGCAGATTGATGGCGGTTTCCGTTCCCGCCGGATCGATTTATGCGCGTCCCCGTCAGATTAAAAATCGTCAAGAAGCGGCCAAGAAGTTGGCTGAGATCATTGGCGAGAATCCGAAAGAGATTGAAGAGAAGCTTAATTCATCCTCACCATTTGTCTGGATAAAGCGTCAGATGCCCCGTCATGTAGCAGAAAAGGTCGAAGCCGAAAAAATTGCCGGTTTGGGCAAGGTTATTGAGTCGCGCCGATTCTATCCCTACAATGAAGGTGCAAGCACGCTTATCGGCCGTGTCGGAATCGACGGTAATGGTCTTTCAGGTCTGGAGAGCATTTACGAAAAGACTTTGCGAGGAAATCAGCGCAAGGCGCGTGTTAATCGCGATGCACTTGGACATTATATTCAAACCAGCGAATCCCACGACATGGTGTTGCCGAGTGGCGAACAGCTTCAGCTGACGCTGGATGCCGATTTGCAAATGATCGTCGATGAAGAGCTCGAAGCCGGGAGAAACGACGCGAAGGCTAAAGGTGCAATGGCGGTTCTTGCTGATGCTGACACCGGCGAGATCTTGGCAATGTCGCAGTCACCTTCGGTTAATTTTAATCTGAGCAAGATTCCCTCTGCGCGCGCGTTGAGAAATCAGATTATTGAAACCGTTTTCGAACCTGGTTCAACCATGAAGCCGATTGTCGCCGCGGGTGCGATTGAAGCGGGGTTGGTCAAATCGACTGATATGCTCAATTGTGAAGGGGGCAGGTACCGCGTCGGTAAGCATACGATCAAGGATGTGCATCCATCCGGAATCATATCGGCATTTGATGTTGTGGTGCGATCCTCGAATATCGGCATGACCAAAATGGGCATGCGTATGGGGGCGGATCGCCTCTATAACTTTTTGAGACATGCTGGTTTCGGAGACCCGTCGGGCCTGGGGCTTCCGGGTGAAACTCGCGGAATTCTCCGTTCAGTGAACGGCTGGGCGCCGATTGATGTGGCCACCCATTCATTTGGGCAGGGCGTCGCGGTAACTCCGCTACAAATGGTTCGCGCCGTTTCTGCAATCGCTAATGGCGGAACGCTTCCGAACTTGACGCTCGTTAAGGATAGCAGCGTTCAACGTCCGGGTAAGAGAATTTTTTCAGAGCGCACGAGCGAGGTAGTCAGAGAGATGATGTTCGGCGTGGTCGAAAATGAGCACGGCACAGGACACAACGCCCAGATAGAAGGTGTGCGCATCGGAGGTAAAACGGGTACCGCGCAGAAAGCGCGTGCGGATGGTAAAGGCTATGCGCAAGGCTTGTATGTGGCATCATTCGTCGGATTCGCAGAGGCATCGGCACTCGGCCTTAAGCGTAGGTTGACACTTTTCGTCATGGTTGATGAACCGAATGCGAAATCAATCTACGGTGGCACATTGGCTGCTCCTGTCTTTAAGAGAGTAATGCAGCGCGTACTTCACTACCTTTCAACGGCGCGCAATCAGCAAGGTTCGCCGGATATCGTCGAACCGGCGCCTCCTACCCACGGTGCCGTAGCGTTGACCAACGTTGCCTACCGGCCGAGCTGAATCCCTCAGTTGATCGCGTAATTTCGCGCTCGTTGAGTGGATTTAAGATCCGCGCTCTGTGAGAGTAGGTGTTTTTACGCGAGGACTCTCGCTGGAAGCTTTCGAACATGCTTTTTCTGCATTCGGTCGAGCCGTTTCGAAAACATGACTCAGTTCGGTTTCAGCGGTAACAAATCTCAATAAATAAATTTCCACACGCGTGGAAATCGCTCCTATTCATTACAGGTAATTATTGTCCAGGTTGAATTCGTAGTCAGCGTAATGCGGAAGAATCCATTACCGAGGGCCTCCGGCACAAGAGATTCTGATCTTATTTCAGGTATTGCGGACTCAGTAGCAGTAGCTGCCAATTGCACCGCAGACTTTGCCGTACATTGGGAAGATAGTGATGGAACAAAACCAAATACGCTCTGAGCATTGAAATCCAGGTTAAGTGTCGTTGCAAAAGGAGCCGCCTTTTCATCCCAATTGACGAGGTGAAGCACCGTCGATGGCAGATTTACATTCTTCTTTGAAACTCTCTTTCTGGCCGTTACGAGGAAATTACTCAGCGGAGCAGTGCGCTCTTCTCCGACTGTTCTAGTAACGAGGACATCGGCCCTCGGGCTGGAAGATCGGTAGGAGATGGAAGTGCTTCCGGGTATCGCAACTTCCAAGGCAGCCTGTCCTATAAAAAGCCTATTCAAAAAATTTCCTGTGAATTGAAGTGTATTATCTTTTGCCACCGCCACAGTTGCGATAGCACCTGTTTGCGAAAAGAGAATTTTGGTCCCGATGGGAAGATTTAATTTCCTTCCGCTTAATTTTACAGTAGTAACTCCGGGAGTAGTTTCTCCATAATCAATATGGTTAATTCGAGGTGCCGATGGTAGTGGTATAGCGGGAAGAAAACCAGGTTGTGCAGAGGAATTTTGAATACTTGCCAATTTCTCCCCGAGTAATGGGGACCTCCCCTCCGCGAGTGGATCGATATCAAAATATCCATCAGGCCAATTGCCGATATTTGTATATGTATGAGTACCAATTGTTATCTTTGAACCTAATGGTATCGGGAATTCGAATGATTTTACTATCTGAATCCGATTGAGACGTTTTGTCTTCGGAATTACTGCGGTCACGATAATATCCGACTCCTGAAGTGGAATTGAAAAGATCCGGCCACTCATATCAGGATTGACAATTTTTTCTACATACAGTTTTTCATTGCCTAACGATGAAAAATCATCGAAAACAACAGGAGATAAATAGAGAAATCCAACTACAGAAAC
>CAYTAW010000342.1:0-4102 GCA_964435675.1 uncultured Bdellovibrionales bacterium | reverse complement strand
AAGATCCGCGGCTTTACCCCGGAAGAGGTGCTGCGCCAATTGACCATCTCGTCGAATCAACAAACTGCTCGCGAAGAGTTGCTTAGCCGCATGAACCAAGATCACGCGCGCAAAATCGCCAGCCAAGTGTATTTTATAACTGAATTGATCATGACGCATCGTTCGCGCGCCGTGCCGCTTACGGAGCGCGAAGCTCATCAATTCTCGGCGTTAATAGTCGCTGAAAGTTTCCGTGCCGGATTCGATCCGCTCTTTGTGGCATCGGTTATCAAAGCCGAGAGCACGTTTAATCCCCAGGCGCGTTCGAATGCGGGCGCTGTTGGGTTGATGCAGATGCTTCCCTCAACCGGCGAATTCGTCATCCGCACCAACTCTCTCAATGATGGAAAAACCTACGACGTAAACGATCCTAAGCATAATATTCGGCTCGGCATTCTCTATCTCTCATACCTGCGCAAAATTTTTCACAATGATAAAGAGAAGATGTTAATCGCGTATAATTGGGGGCCAGCAAATACTCGCAAAGCAATCCGCGCGAATCTTCCTGCGCCAGCGGTATCGACTCAGTACGCTAACCGCGTGCTTTCGCACTACCGCGATTGGTCGCGCATCTTCGCTTCTCAGGAATCGCGCTATAAGCATATTGATTTCGAGCGCGCCTCGAACGATTCGGCAGACACTAAGCTGCTCGGATAAAGCAAAAACCTCTGATTTTCTTTATTTTGCGACCTTGATGGACGCTCTCAGCGCTGCGGCAGGCGGTAGTGAGCGCCGCTACGAATTATCAGCGACTCACGGCAGAGCTGCTCTAATGTATGCGCCTTTTCCTCCTCGCTAAAAGATCCATAGCTGCGCATATCGCGGATAGAGATCGACCCGTGAGCAACGAGGTGTTTAAGAATAAAACCCCGCAGCTGACGCCGCGATCCCTCGAACGCTGCTTGACGCGCATAATGCACGCTGCGCTTATTGATTTGCTTATGCTGCTTCTTGAGATAGTTGCCGTAATCCATCAACGCGTAAAACCATTCTCGCGGATTGCGCCGATCGATGGTGCGTTCTATCAGCGGCATCAAATCGCGATCGTGAATGGCGCCACGCTTGCCCCGGAAGAAATGTACAATAAATACCGTGCGAATATTCGTCTCGATCATCGCAAGCGGCTGATTGTATGCGAAAACGCAAACCGCATGCGCGGTATAGCGGCCGACTCCGGGAAGCGAAAGCAGCAGCTCCGGGTCTTTCGGAAGCTTGCCACGATGTTCTTCGGTCACGACACGTGCCAACTGCCACAAAAATCGCGCGCGCCGGTTGTAGCCAAGGCCTTGCCATGCCGCAATCACTTCAGCAAGCGGCGCCTCGGCCAACGCCTTAATGGTTGGAAATTTTTTTAAAAAGGCGTGGTAATATCCAATCACCCGATCAGTCTGCGTTTGCTGCAGCATGATCTCCGAAACGAGAATACGGTACGGACGATTCGTATTGCGCCAGGGGAAATCGCGCCGGCTCTTCCGAGCAAACGATTTCACGGTGCGCTTGAATTCCCTTAGTAGATCTTCCATGGCCGAGAATATCTATTCTATATATGGGCCTATAGTCCGCCCATACCAGCACACCTCCGCGTCCCCAACTTACTAAAATAACAGCGCTTTTTCGCGCTTTTCGGGCGAGTGGGGGAAACTCGTTCCAGACACATCAAAAGTACGAAAGTCGCTGAAGTGAATGCATGGGTGGTGCGGATCACTATATAGCACGGGCCTGAAGGTTTTTAGATAGGTGTGAAAATGAAAATGATAAGAAAAGGGTGCGCATTACTTTCGATTGCGGTACTCGTTGCGACCGCTGGCTGCACGAAGTCTGAGGATGAAGGCGGTTCTGGCGGGGGCGGCGGCGGAAACGATAATCCGAAGAGCGCCTTTTCAACGAACTGTGGAACGGTAACTGGCGGCAAATTAAAAAATCCCCCCTCGGCGGCAGATGGATTTCGGAGTGCGGTGACCGTACTGGGCGCGAACCTTGTTTCTGTTACACTTCCGAGCGGACCGCTATTGGTTAAACTTCACGGCCTTGGTGTCCCGTCGAGCTCTACCGCGGAAGCGGCAAAATCATACCTGCAAACCCTCGCAGCGGAAGAGGGAATATTCATTCCCGCTGACTCAGCGTGCTCGTCGTCGGTGGGAAGTAACGATGGCGCGCTCGGCCAATTGTTCACCGTCAGCGGAAAGAGCTACTCGGAATCGTTGATCACGCGCGGACTCTCGTCTCTTCAAAGCGATCCCTGCGGTGGAGAGCTGCTTAGCTCATGTTACCGAGCGCTGAAGGAGGATACGGACTCGAAGATCGCCGGCGAAATCGGGCGGCTACTCTGGAAACCGGTTTCGGACAGCAATGGCAAACTTGCTATACACACCGACCCGTACGGCACGACTGTTAAGGTAAACGGTGAGATCGGAACCAATCAGGGTGCCGGAAACGGTTATGGAAGTCTCGCGCGCTTCAGCAAACCGGGGTGCGCCTACGGCAACAATGTACACGTGCAAGTTTTTGATTCGAATGGTGCCGCATATGCGGTGAATGGCTCGACGGATATCGTCATTCCAAGCGGATGCGCGAGAACCTGCGTCAACGGGCCGACCATCGCGCAGTGCTCGAAATCGTAGTGAAGCGCTAGACCGTCTCTCGCGTCCACGCGGTCGAGAGGGCATCGGCGTATTCATTCCAGAGCCAGCCGTTATGCGCTTTTATCCACTGCAACTTGACGCCTGGACGCGCCTCGTGCAACGCATATAATTCTTGAATTAGTTCGAGATTTGCGATTGGCCCTGTCTTACGCCGCCAATTATTCTGCTTCCAACTTTTAGCCCACTGATTGACTGTTTGTACGCACAAATTGCTGTCGGTATAGACGTCAATCTTGGCGTCGTTGGGCAACGACCGGTACGCTTCAATCAGCGCGGTTAGTTCCATACGGTTATTTGTCGTAGCTACGTCATGGCCGTGCTTCTGCGAGATAATCGATCCATCAACAACATAGACGTACCCCCAGCCCCCCGGTCCAGGATTTGGAATCGAACTTCCGTCTGTAAAGACGCCACTAGCGGGTCCCGCTGAGTACCGACGCAGCACTTCTTCTGTCGTCATGCTATCGTGAAAACCAACTTGTACAGGGCGATCGCTCATAGGTAAACTGGTAGCATGAAGCGAATAGTCAAAGAAAGCCTCCAACTCCTTTTCTTTACTCTTGTGTGTGCCTTCGGCTCGCGCGCTGAAGACGCCCCGTACTGCGAGGGTGATGGGTGTTTCCCGCAAACCGTCACGGTACTCGGCGAGACACTGAGTAAGGTCAGCAATGCGCGCTATCGTTACTATGGCTTCCTTGTTTTCGATTCCGCCCTCTATGCGCGCGCGCCCGAAGTAATCACCAAAGATTTTTTGGGGAAAGAGCCCTGTGCATTAAAACTCTGCTATCATCGCACGCTCCAGGCGGACGACTTTCGCCGCTCAGCCACCGAAACGTTGGCGCTAAATCCCGACACACCTTTTGCCGCGCTGCAGTCACGCATCGACTTGCTTCACGCGAAATACCGTCAAGTGGGCGAAGGGGACTGCTATCAGATCGCATTCAAACCCGGCACAGGAACTGAACTCGCCTTCAATGGCACTCCCGAGATAGTGATCCCCGGTGATGATTTCGCCCGTTATTACCTCGGCATCTGGCTTTCGCCGTTCTCATTCAGCGAATCACTTGCGAAAAAATTGACCACGCCAACGGCGTCCTAAGATGCTCGCACCGTGGAAGCAGGCTCTGAACCGTACCGTGCTGATTGCCAGTCTCGGGTACTTCATCGACATGTTCGATCTTTTTTTACTGAACATGGTGCGGGTAAAAAGCCTAAGCGAGTTAGGCTTTGCCGGATCCTCTCTGACAGATGCCGGCATATTCGTCGTTAACATGCAGCTCGCCGGGGTGCTTCTCGGCAGCTATCTTTCCGGAGTACTCGGTGACCGCTTTGGCCGAAAATCATGCCTGCTGATTTCTATCATTATATACTCCGCTGGCAGCCTTGCGAGCGCCTCGGTCCAAACCCTCGATCAATACGCG
>CAYTAW010000341.1:0-4106 GCA_964435675.1 uncultured Bdellovibrionales bacterium | reverse complement strand
TTCCAGGGCGTCATCAGCGTTAATTGCAGTTTCATTTTCGCTTTCTTCGCTGGCACGGGTGGAAGTTCGATGCGCGTTACGCGGCTCGTAATCCACTGATAGGGCTCGGGCTCTGCGCCGAGCGGCTGATCGAGCGGCAGCTTTACATATGGAATACTCGGTGCGTTATTGAGATCCTTTTGACGATCGAACCTAAAAATATGCAGCGCGGGATTTTTTATAATGCGTTGTGTGCTCTCTTCGCCGGGGATTACCTTAATTTCCAGCGGCGCAGCGAGGAGTGGAGGATCTGAAGGGGCGTCCTCACCCCCGTGCACATAATAGTCGAAGCCGGATTGGAAGAGATCGTCAATTTTTTCGGAGCGAACAATTGATACATTTTCGTTCTCGCGCAACGCGCGTTGCGGTTGTACCGTTCCCGCGATTGCGATCTCTCCGGGTACGGAAAACGCCCATGATTCCAATTCATTGCGCGTGTCGCAGTGCGCGCAGGCGGCGCCGCGCATCGCGAGTACTCCGCGCAGCGGCGCGTATGCGGTTAGCGCGGCTATTGCGGCGTAGAGCACCGGCTGCACGGTGCGGTCGAAGTAGCGTCCAATCCACGAATATCCAAAGTAGGCCGCGGCGATCGATACGTACGGAATAATCGGCACCATATTGCGCACGAAATTCGCACGTTGTGCGCACATCAATGTAAAGAAGAGCGCGGGAAAGAGAGCGAAAATCGCGCCATCGAGAGGCCTTTTGCGCAGGAGCAATATCAAGCCGATACCTGCGCTGACTGAAGCCGCAAGTCCTACACCGTCACTCGCGAGCCAGCGTGAATAGTGGAGCACTTGAGCGATGCCTGGCTCAGCCATATGCCCTTCGTGCCCGGCAACCGCATAGTGCCAAACTTCATAGGAAAGCTGTTGGTAAAAGGTTGAGAAAGAAAGCACGATGTAGGGCGAAGCGGCGATAAAACCGATCGCCGGTGCGGCAATAGCGGCCAATATATTTGCGCGGCTACGCTTGTCTTTGGACGCGAGAACTAAGAGCAGTGGCAGCAGCGCAATCGGCACCCCATTGTATTTGCATGAGACGGCTAGTCCCGCGCAAATGCCGATGATCCAGAGATGCTTTGAATTGAAGTAGTCCTTGAACGTCAGTGCGAGCGCAGTCGTTAAGCAGCAGAAAAACATTAAGGGAACATCGACGCCGATAAAGCTCGAATAATGAAAGAGTTCGGGTGAAGACGAATAGAGTATGGCGGAAACAAGGGAGGCGTTGCGCGACATGCCGACCAGCCGCGAGATCCAGATTACCAGGAGCACGGTGAGCATCGTTAGCAGCAGCGATACGGCGCGCACCGCCATGACAACGCGCGGGTGCGACCACGAGAACGAATAACGCGCCAATCCGAATGCGTCGCGCGTTTTGATATCTTGCAGTGAGGAGCCGGCGCGCTCTATCGGTTCGAGCAGATAGTATCCGGCGATAACCGCCGGGATGCGCAGATAAAAGTGAAGCGATGGTTTATGGAAGTACTGCGGATCGAGGGAGTGGCGCTTGACCATTTCGACGACGCGGTTGAAATGGTGCGCTTCGTCCTCTTCGTAAAAAAACGGATTACCCTGATTGAGCGTTGGCCAGCGCAGCGCAAGCGAGGCGCCAAATAAAAGGCCGATGAGCGTGAGATACAGTGAGCTGCGGCGCATAGCAGGCGCAGCATAGCAATTATCGAATTATATGTCGCCACCTGCGTCGTTAAATCAACGAATTAGAGCTTTGTTTGATGAATTATTCGATTCTCGCTATGCTTGTTTTCCGCCGTCCGTTGTTTGCGAGCAGTCATATGAATCCGACCCTTTCCACCATTGAGCCGACCGCTGAATCGACTATTATTCCCGCGCTCTCGTTGGGGGCCTCTACGCCCGGGCTCCGTCTCTTTTCGAAGATCTTTTCCTGTGTAGTTGGCGGGTTGATTCTTATGGGAGCGCTGGTAACGAGCCATGACGCCGGCCTCGCCGTGCCTGATTGGCCGACTTCGTACGGCGAAAATATGTTCCTTTATCCTCCGTCAAAGTGGAAAGGTATTATCTTCTACGAACACTTTCACCGGCTTTACGCCTCGGTCGTTGGCATGTTGACCGTCGTACTCGTAGTGTGGACCGTGCTGGTCGAGAAACGGCGCTGGGTAAAGATCTTTACCGGGACCGCGCTTGCGGCGGTAATTGTGCAGGGCCTGCTTGGCGGCTTAACAGTTCTTTATCGTCTGCCCACCGCAGTTTCGTCCGCGCACGGCGTGCTCGGACAAACGTTTTTCGTTTGCTCGTTGATTATCGCCTACAGTCACTCGCTGGAACTGGGCGCGCTGCGCCAGGCCGCCTACCCGCCGTTGGTTCGGACATTTGTGCGGCAGCACTATTCATGGGCGTTCTTTATCGTCGGCATGGTGTATACGCAGCTCATTATCGCCGCTGTTATGCGCCACAGCGGCGCCGGCTTGGCCTTTGTTGACTTTCCGACTCACGCCGGAAGATGGATACCGACTTTCACCCAAGAGGTGCTTGATAAAGCAAATCAACTCCGTGCCCTTTACCATCTCCCCCCTGTTGAATCTTTTCACTTGTTCTTTCACGCGCTGCACCGTGTTATGGCCTACCTCATTCTTGCCGCCGTTTACCATCTCTCGTGGCGTGTAACAAAGTCGCCGGAGTGCCCGGCAATTCTGAAGTCATCAGTCTTTATTATGACAGTAATCGTTTCTCTGCAGTTGATGCTCGGAATCGCGACTGTTGCGTCGATTCGCTCACCCTGGGTAACGAGCATTCACGTGCTCGGCGGAGCCTTGCTGCTGGCATTTTCCGTATTCTTTACACTACGCGTCTGGGCCATTCTTAACCCGATTGCCACAAAGGAAGATTCAGGAAACAAGTAGCCGCGGTTTTACGAATAAGAGAGTATCGTTGTCGCGTCAAGTTCGCGCTGAAAGCGCAGCTTTTGTGTCCGGGTACTGCCCAGCGCAAATTCCCCGCTTGATTTCCCGGGCGGCAAAAGCCATGATCGAAAAGACGTTTTCCGATAGCATATGTCCGATTCGAAATTAATTTATCAAGGCAGGCGCATCTCGCTCGTAACCGAGACCTACACGTTGCCCAACGGCAATTCCGCTGAGCACGTAACGGTGCAGCATCCGGGCGCGGTCGTCGTTCTTCCGCGCGATGCGGAAGGGCGATACGTGCTCGTGCGCCAGTATCGGCACTCGATGCGTAAAACAATCCTCGAAGCGCCCGCCGGCGCGCTCGAAAACGGCGAGATCCCGCTACTCTGCGCCAAGCGCGAAATTCGCGAAGAGATTGGCGAGCGTGCCGAGCAGTGGCAGGAGTTGGGGACACTGTATCCGACACCGGGCTTCTGTAACGAAATTCAATTTTTGTATCTGGCGAGCGATCTTCACCCCGATCGTATCAGCGCCGACGATGACGAATTCATCGATGTCGAACGGTACACGTATTCCGAGCTGCTGACTTTGATCAAGAGCGGCGAGCTTAATGATGGAAAGACGCTTTCAATTATTTTTCGCGCATTCGCGCTCGGATTTATCCCCGAGGCTCGTCCGTGAGTGGAGCGGTTAAGGAGAGTGCTTCGGATCTTGCCGCGTCGCTCAAGCGCGTGTTCGGCTATAAGACCTTCCGCCCGCTGCAACGAGAAATAATAGAAGACTTCCTCGGCGGGAAGGATGTGTTTGCGCTTCTTCCCACGGGTGGCGGAAAATCGCTCTGTTTCCAGCTTCCTGCGCTGCATCGGCGCGGTCTGACGGTCGTCGTTTCGCCGTTGATCGCCCTGATGAAAGATCAAGTTGATTCGCTGCAAGCTGCCGGCGTGGCCGCGACCTATCTCAATTCAACGCTTGAGAGTGAGGAAGCCGTGCGCCGGTTTCGCGGCCTCTATGCCGGAGAGTACAAGCTGCTTTACGCCGCGCCCGAACGCTTGATGCAGGATGGATTCGTCGAGCGCTTAAAACAGTGGAATGTCGAAGCGATCGCCATTGATGAGGCGCACTGCATCAGCGAATGGGGCCACGACTTCCGCCCTGAGTACCGTCAACTTGCGCAGCTTCGAGA